>CAJXNE010000013.1 GCA_913056285.1 uncultured Zetaproteobacteria bacterium
CGGGGCTGGCCTGCGCGCATCGCCTTGCCATGAAGGGCCATGCGGTGACGGTCTACGACGCGCGCGCCAAGGCCGGCGGGCTGAACGAATTTGGCATTCTGTTGACTGCGGGACAGGATGAGGAAGTGTTATTCGCCTGTTTGAAACTGGCGGCCAGTGTGAGTGACGATACGCTGGTACGTCTCACCATCAGCGGTGGCGAATCGGGTTGGGGGTTGACCAACAGGGCAGATAAACCGGTCGTTTATATTCAGGCTGCGGCCTATATTGCCAGCGTTGGGCCACAGTTTTTACATTTGGCTACATGGCCGTTCCCGTTACAAAAAAAATCTGCCAAGTTCGTGGCTGATTATGCCCATACCTTGCGTGCGTTGAACGGCGCTGCTGATGCGCATGTGTTGTTTGAGCAGGACGGCGTGTTATTGGCTACGGCGACTGCCAATATTCTACTCTGTCGTGAAGGAGCATGGTATACGCCGCCGGATAAGCTTGGCGTGCTGCCGGGTCGGGTGCGTGATTTTCTCATACGTCAGGGTTTGTTGCATGAATCACCGTGTCCGGTGGCGTGGTTGCAGGATTGCGACGCAATGGCGATATGCAATAGTGGTTTGTTTATTAAGCCGGTGGCGTGGGTTGAAGGTGTCCAACGCACTATAGATTTCGATGTGCAGCCAAGATCGCTGCTGACATTGCTGGCTGCATTGAAGAAGGAAAAGGGCATTCCGATGGATATCAGACATAGTTAAAATACTGTCTATTTATCTGGAATATTGTAATACTTATTTTATTTTGTATGATTATCATTCTGGAGGTGCGCCATGAGGACTTCATTGGTTACTACAAAAGGGCAGGTCACCATACCTGTCGCCGTAAGACATCAACTTGGCATCCATCAGGGAGATCGGGTTGGTTTTGTTTATGAAGATGGCAAGGTCATTATTCTCCCAGTCATCAAAGATATAGAAGCAGCATTTGGACTTATATCAACAAAGCAAAGCGCCAGCCTGGATGAGATGGAGGCGGCGATTCAAGGTAGAGGGCGCGAGCAGTGATTGCTGCAGACACCAATCTTTTGGTGCGTATTTTGGTTGATGATCCCGGCCAGCCGGAACAGGTTGCGATAGCGCGAACGCTTGCCAGTGAGGCAAAGCAGATATTTGTAGCGCAAATTGTTATTGTTGAACTTGTATGGGTATTGCAGGCCGCATATAAACTCGATAAATTGACTATTGTCCATCTACTGGAACACCTCTTGCATAACAGCGCTTTTGTATTACAAGCTGAAGATCATTTTCTGACAGCACTCACACTGTTCAAAAAACAAGCCTGTGATTTTTCTGATTGCCTGATTGCAACTGAAAGCCAGGCGGCCAATTGCACGTTAATCACCTTTGACAAAAAACTTTCCCGCTTATCCGGAGTGAAACTGGCTGAACATGATGCTTAATGCCTGTTTGCCACGGAGTTTTTTTATAAGCCCAATATCCTTGGAAGTGCTGCTATTGCTATAACAGTTGGGCTGGATACCAGCGTTGAGAAATGCCCGAGTACCCGAGTACGTTCAGCTTTGGTATTCTGCGGCGCTCTGACTTCTCCATCCATGGAGTTCTTCGCTTTTTCGCCTTGTTCCGGGCAAAATTAGCGGTAAGCTAAACTGCTATAAGGGGGCAAATTGCTGAATCGTTACAAAAAACTAAGCATCGCTGTTTTGCTTGTCGTATTGCTGAGCGTGACCGGTGGCGTACTCTGGTTTTATACGCAGACAGGAGAGGCTCACGGGCCGCAGCAGGCGGTGGAAATCATGATTCCCAAAGGCGCTAATTCAACTAAAATAACACATATGCTGGCGCAGCATGATGTGATTGTATCAGAACTCGCATTTCGGTTGAAGCTGCGCATGGATGGCAATGGAGGGCGTTTGCGTAGCGGTCTGTATCGTTTTGAACAAGCTGCCACGATGGCGCAGGTGATTGCGCGACTGGCGAGGGGCGATGTGATGCAATTCAAGGTCACAGTGCCGGAAGGGTTGAGAACAGATGAAGTACTGCATTTGCTGGCGGAAAAAACCGGTACGCATGAGAAGGATTGGCAGACGGCCATAAAAAAACTGTTTCCCGCCGATGCGGAAGGGCGCTTATTGCCGGAAACCTACCAGTACACGAAGCCGGTTCGCATGCAACAGATGCTGAAGTCCATGGCGGATGCGCAGCAGAAAATTCTGGCGGAGCTTTCCGAGTATGCGCCGGTGCAAAATAAATACCGTATCATGGCGTCGATCATCGAGAAGGAAACCATGATTGCCAAAGAACGCCCGTTTGTGGCGGCAGTGATACGCAACCGTTTGCAAAAAGGTATGCCCTTGCAGATGGATCCGACCGTCATTTACGGCATCTGGAGAACGAAAGGACAATTCTCCGGCAATATTCATAAAAAGGACTTACGTACGGATACACCGTGGAGTACCTATACACGCAAGGGCTTGCCGCCAACGCCGATTTGCAATCCGGGTGCGGCATCGCTCAGAGCGGCAGCTGCGCCAGCCAACGTCCCGTTTCTGTATTTCGTGGCGGACGGTTCCGGTGGCCACCAGTTCGCGGCGACCCTGGCCGATCACCAGGCCAATGTGGCGCGCTGGGTTGAAATGGACCGAAAGCGTCAGCATAAATAGGCAGATATGAGCAAGAAGACATCATTAAAAGCGCTGACCAGCCTCGACCGCTTCTATCAGGAGCTGCGCAAGATTCCGCAGCTCTCCCGTGAGGAAGAGGATGTGCTGGCGCGCAAATGGCAGAACGATCACGATCTGATGGCAGTGCAGGAACTGATTAGCGCCAACCTGCATAGCGTAGCTGCGATCGTGCGCGAATATCGCCATTTCGGGCTGCCCGAAGAAGATTTGATTCAGGAGGGTACGCTGGGTCTGATGCATGCCGTCAAACGCTTCGATCCGGACAGGGGTTTCAGGCTGAAAACTTACGCTTCCTACTGGATTCGGGCATCCATCCACGATTTTATTTTGCGCTCGTGGAGTATCGTGAAAATGGGCACGAATAAACTCCAGCGCCGCATTTTTGCCGGTCTGCAGAAAGCCGAGTGCGCCATTGCCGCACTCGAAGGTACGAACCTCAAGGAGATCGCCGAGCAGCATGGCACCAGCGGTGAATCCTATCAGGCCATTGCATCATCCTTTCTGCGTCGTGATTTTTCCATCGATTCGGATAATGGCGATGAAGGCCAGGTGCTGGAGTTGCCATCGCCGGCAGAAACCCCCGAAGAGCAATTGGAAGAGAAAGATTGGGGTAACTACGCTCGTACACAGTTGGAGCAGGCCATGGCAGTGCTGTCCGACCGCGATCGTTATGTTATTCGTCAGCGTCGTCTGATGGATCCACCAGCAACGTTAAAAGAATTATCCGAGGAACTGGGCGTATCGATTGAGCGAGTGCGGCAGTTGGAATCGCGCGCCATGAAAAAAATGGGTGATGTGTGCGCAGACGTGTCGTTTGAAGGCTGATGACTGATCCCGTACACGCAATAGCATTGCGTTCTCAATCACCTGATTATAACGAAACATTGATCATTGAATTTACAATTGCACCCCGGCAGTCAACGCTGTTCCAGAGCTTATTGCAGGGCGAAGACGGGCTGGGCGTCATCCGCTGTTTCGATCCCGAAAAAAAGAAACAGCAGCTATGGTCGAGCGCCGATCAGAAGGGTGATGTTTACGACTGGCTAAACAGCCTTCCGGAAAGTTTTCAGTGCCGGGTAAGCGGAGAATGGTACTGGTCGGAAGGTGCGTAGGGTCTGTCGGCGCAGCTCACGGACGGGAGAGTCAGAAGTCGCTGCCTGGCAAACTGGCATGTCTGTTGCTCATGCATGATTATGATCAATCATCTGGATATCGGCTCAAGCGCCTGGAGCGGTAAAGCTACCAATCTGCCTGAGCAGGGCGGCGCGCAAAAAACTGGCGGCCTGTTTCAACAATTGCTGGACAGGAACATTGATTCACCGCTGGAAACCTTGACGCCTGATACTATTCGAGCGCTGGCGGAGAACCTCATCTCGGCACTGGATCGGGCCGGCATGCATGGCATGTTTTTCGATCTCAATGAACGATCGAATCAAGCAACTGGGCAGTTATTATCCACCGATCTGTTGATGTCCATACGTCATAGCGCCAAAACACCGATGTTTGCAGTGCAGGGCAGGCCGGTGCATCCGGTTGCTTCGATAGCAGTGAGCGATGAGCCAGCGGCTGAGGTGCAAGGCGTAAATCAAAACGATGAGAATCCGGTTTCGGGTAAAGATAGGTTCGCGTCGATCATTGCTTCTGCGGCAGCATCCAACGGCCTTGATCCGAAGTTGATTGAAGCAGTGATCCGAACAGAAAGTAATTTCGATGCACAAGCTGTATCTCCGGTAGGGGCGCAGGGCTTGATGCAACTGATGCCCGCTACGGCGGCGGAGCTCGGGGTCAGCGATGCATTTGATCCGGAGCAGAATATTCAGGCCGGAAGCAAGTATCTTAAGCGGCTTATGGATCGCTACGACGGGGATACCGGACTTGCTCTGGCCGCTTACAACTGGGGCATGGGCAACCTCGAACGCCATGCTGAACGCATGCCGCAGGAAACAGTCAACTACGTTGCCAAAATCACCGGCCTGATGCGTAGTCCGGATTCTCTGAGGGTATAACGCAGGATCGAGTTCATATTGATGACTTCGTAAGAATTTATCAGAGCGCCCATGGACGGACTTTTTTCGACTTCATCATTATATGTTTGGACAATTGCTACGATAGTCTGATTATTTCACTGTTAATATAAAGATGGAATTTGTTTCATCAATAGAAGGAGGACAGGTTGGTAATGAAGCGGTTTATAACAGGGGTGTTTTCATGCGCGGCGATGAGTTTGATGATCGGATTATGTGTACCGGTGGCAAATGCTAAAGTTGTTAAAGTAACACTGACGGCAATGGAATCGGATGTGGTGATCGATAACAGAGGCACGAAATATCCAGCTTGGACGTATGATGGCATGATACCGGGCAAGCTGGTACGAGCCACGGTTGGAGATCAGATTGATGTTACCCTGATCAACCTCAAAACCAACAAGAAATCGCATTCGATTGATTTTCATGCTGCTGAAGTGGATATGCTCAACGAATTCGGTTCCGTGCGTCCGGGCCATAACAGGCATTTTGTGTTTAAGGCCGGTCGTGCAGGCGTATATATGTACCACTGCGCCTCCAATCCTTTGGCCGAACATATCGCTCGCGGTATGTTCGGCGTGATCATTATTGACCCCAAACGCTTTAGTAAAGCCTATCCCAAACCGGACAGGGAATATGTGCTGGTCCAATCACAGTTTTTTCCTGATGCAGACAATGTCGTGGATATGGTTGAAAACAGGGGCTGGACGCATGCCCTGATTAATGGAAAACCATTCAATTTCGATCCGATTCATGATGGCAATTCCACCCGGGCGCTGATGTCCAAACCGGGCGAGCGTGTGCGTATATTCTTTGTGAATGCGAATATTAATATGCCTGTATCATTCCATCCGGTGGCAGGAATCTGGGATAGGGTCTATGTGAATGGTAACCCGGATAATGTTCTGAAAAATGTCCAGACTTATGGTGTTCCCGTGGCCGGTGCGAGCACTTTCGATCTTGTATCCCCTGCGGGCCGAAGCACCAATAATGCCCTGATTGACCATACTATGAGTGCTGAGATGCGCGGCGCCTCTACATTGTTGATAAATGTACCTGGCGCTGATCCTGGCATGGGTAAGGGTGATAAGATTCTTATTCGATGATGACTTCGTAAGAAGTCATCAGAGCGCCCATGGACGGACTTTTTACGACTTCATTATTCGATAAGCATCACAGCTTTTCAGCCACACTGGTCATGACCTTTGATGTGAGTTTCATTATCTGCTTAACCGGCTGAGGTAAATCGGCAGCACCGAGACCTTCGGCTAATTCTGCATGCCCTTGTTCATCGATTTTCATTTGGCCGACGATGGCGCGGCTGCGAGTGTCGTTTTCAGGCAGGCGTTGCAGATGACTATCGAGATGGCGTACAACCTGATGCTCGGTTTCGGCCAGAAAACCGAGATTCCAGCGGTCGCCTGCAATACCTGCAGCCATACCGATGGCAAATGATCCGGCATACCAGAGTGGATCGAATACAGAAGGGCGTTCACCGAGCTCCTCAAGACGGTTGCGGCACCAGTTCAAGTGATCGGACTCTTCGATGGAAGCATGTTTCAGCTTATCCGCCAGTTTGGGGTCACGGGCGGTCAGGCTTTGCCCCTGATACAATGCTTGAGCTGCCATTTCTCCGGCATGATTGACACGCATTAACCCGGCTGATGTGCGTTTCTGCGTGCTGCTCAGTGGCGCTGCTTCGGATTCATTTGTGGCTGTGGCGGGATACTCGCGCGAGCTGACCTGTTTGCAAAAAATATTATTCAAGGCTCTGTCTAATTCCCCGATCACCCGGTCTGAAAGGGTGGGGGTTCGGAACTGTTTATCAGTATGTTTATCTGTCATGGGGTAATCATAAGAAGCTGATTCCCATCGTGCAATAACGGATCAATGTTTGGATCAATGTTGGCTCAAGCCCTTTGTTTTCAATGTCTTTCGTCTGTATCCACAGAAGCTGTGGATAACTTTGTGGATAATTCCTTGGCATGGGCTGCATTTGTTACATATGTATGACACCCGTGTGACATGCCTAAAAATTATGCAGCAGTTAAACTACAATAATATCAAATGTTTATACTATTTATTTAATGAGTCTTGAGAGCATATGAAGTTTACTGCATGGATTTTACTTTAATGAGGGCAAGAAGTGGATAAAGTGCACTATTTCCTAGATTTTATGATGTCGAGCGCTGCTTTTTCACCCCGGCGTACTGCAAATTCAATGGTAGCAGGCAGTTCCCCCGGTACGGGTGATTCCGAGGCATTGATGATGCGTTTGGTATCGGGTTTCATATCTCGGGGGCGAACCAGTACAGTAGCCCGTTTCTCATGTACGATGCGAGTATGAGATGGTGAGCAGTTGGTCTTACACAAACATGAAAATTCGCGGTGTATTTGCTCCAGTAACTTGTCATGATCCACCTCAGCTTCGACTGCACTGATTACAGCGCACAGGTGGCGATGTAATGGACTGGTTTGTCGCATTTGAGATGAGATGTCGAAGAACCATTGCCCCTGCGTACCAATGCCGCCTATAAATGGTTCAGGCAGTCCCGGATGATTCGGATACCAGAGGTGAATATTGATAATGGCGCGTGTTTCACATTCACCGTCCTGGCCCAGCAATCGATTGCTTGCATAGGCGGGCAATGCAAGTACGCAAGCATCAAAGCGATTGCCGTCTACCATGACCTTATCATCAAAGCTTTGCAGCGATTGCACCCGATGGCGAGTATGAATGATTGCCCCCGAATGTTTGGCTTGCTGTACCAGTGGCTCGATCAGCGCCTGTTGTAGTGGCGCATTAAACCAGCCCAGGCGCGCGCAACGCTGCGATGCAAAACTTTCGCTCAGGACACGCCCGAATGTTTTGGCATCGGCTGTCTCAGTTGATTCATTCATAGCACCGAGGCAGATGGGTCCAATCATGTCGCGAATAAATGCGTCAGGGGCTTTGCAGTCTTTTAACAGTGAAGCGATGCAGCGGTCGCTGCACTGTTTGCTTTTGACAGCCAGGTTAAACCGCAGCATGGCCAGCGCAGAGTTCCAGCCATGGCCGGGCATCGATTTAACAGCCAGTAGCAGAGCCAACGGAAATGGAAGCATGGTAGAAGGGCCCAAGCTGAAGTATTGTCGTTGTTGATCCCAAAGAGACAGTTTGAGTGAAGACTGCCATGTAACATGATTTGAGGCATGACAATCGGCCAGCAGTTTTTCCGTAGCTATATAGGCGCCATTGAGAAGGTGAGGGCCATTATCGCACCACTCACCGGTTTTTTTATCCAGAAAGGAACGGGTGCGACCACCCGGCTTTGGAGCGGCTTCAAACAATTCAACCTCAAAACCATTTTCAGCAAGCCTCAAGGTGGTAGTAAGCCCGCAAACGCCGCCGCCGATGACTGCAATGCGCTGTTGAGAGATGCCCTTGGCTGGTCGTGTCTTTTTCACGGAAACCATGTCAGCAAGCTTAGGTCGAAAGTGTCGTCCTGTCCGCAGCTAAATCGACTGCATTTTAGCTGTCGTGTTTTACTACCTGGTGGTATCATCCCCTGATTTACACCTTTCGCAAGAATCGCTAAGGTTCGCGCCCTTTCGGCAATACCACTTTTGGATTGTCTGTTGGCAGGAGAATGAAATGGCATTAACCAAGACACAATTGGAAGCTTTTGAAAAGCAATTAACCGACTGGAAAGCAGAGCTGGAAGTTGGTCAGAGTGTGAATGTGCAGGCCATGCATGAGCAGGAGCAGACTTCATTTCCTGATCCTACTGATCAGGCCAGTATGGAAACCGATCGCAATTTTGATCTGCGCATCAAGGATCGGGAACGTAAACTGATTAAAAAGATTGATCAGGCCATCAACCGCATCAATGATGGCGAATTCGGCCAATGTGATTCATGCGGCGGTGATATTAGCATCAAACGCTTGCAGGCTCGCCCGGTTACGACCTTGTGCATTGAATGCAAGACAGCGCAGGAGCAGGAAGAACGCACCCGCCTCGACTGATTCCCGATTTACCCGCAATTCTTAAAAGCCCGCGACTTGTCGCGGGCTTTTTCTTTTCCCCCTGCATGAAGGGCAAACATAAAGTTTGCCCCTACGCCTCCCCCATTGCGCAGCCGAGGCCAAACCGTAGAGTAGCTCGCATGTCTTATCTGGTACTGGCGCGGCGCTGGCGGCCGCAGAAATTTGCTGATCTGATTGGTCAGGATGTGGTGGTGCGCACGCTCAAAAATGCACTGGCCAGCGGCAATCTGGCCCATGCTTATTTATTGTGCGGCATTCGCGGTGTGGGTAAAACCACCATCGCGCGTCTGATGGCGATGGCGGTCAATTGTGAGAAATCGGAACATGGCGAGCCCTGCGGCGCCTGTTCAGCCTGCCGGGCGATAGCCGATGGTTCCAATCTTGATGTGCAGGAAATGGATGCGGCCAGCCATACCGGTGTCGATGATGTGCGCGAGATTCTCGATGGCGTGCGTTATCCGCCGACCACCTTAAAACGCAAAATCTATATTATCGATGAAGCGCATATGCTGTCCAAAAGCGCGTTTAATGCGTTGCTCAAAACACTGGAAGAGCCTCCGGCTTATGTGATGTTTATTCTGGCCACCACCGAATCCGATAAATTGCCGGTAACGGTCCGTTCGCGTTGCCAGCGCTTTGATTTGCGCCGCCTCGGCCAGCGCGAAATCGGTGACTATCTGAAACATGTTTTTGAAACCGAATCGATCAAGGCCGATGCTGATGCCATTGCAGCGATTGCACAGGCGGCAGATGGCAGCGTACGCGATGGTTTGTCACTGGCTGAGCGCGTGCTGGCCTATTCATCCGAACATTTGACAGCGGCGGATGTGATGCATGCGCTGGGTATGGTGGGTTATGGGCTGACGCATACATTGTCTGAAAGCATATTTGCCGGTGATGCAGCAGCAACGGTGCACGCTTTGCGTGGTGCAGTGTCAAAAGGTTTGGGCGCACGCAGCCTGTTGGAAGGGGTGAGTCGGCTATGGCATCAGTTGGCTTGTTTACAGGCCGATGCGGGCTTACTTGCTGATGAAGTGGATACAGAGCATCGCGATTGGCTTGTCCGGCAGGCGACACGGCTGGATGCGCCGGGGCTGGATTTGCGTTATCAGGTATTGCTGAGTGGCATTCGTGATCTGGCGCTGGTGGATGAGCGCATGGGTGCGGAGATGGTCTTGATGCGTTTATGCGGCCTGAATGCGATTTCGGCTGTAGCAGCATGCGAAGCCGCTGCCGAAATCATTCCGCAAGTACCACCGGTAACGCCGCCATTCAAGGATATCGAGGAAACAAAAAAAGTAGCAACGACTGCTCCAGAGCGCGAACAGACTGTGCCTGTTGAGGAAACAACGGCGGATGACTTGCCGCTGGTTGAAACGGCGCCCCCTGTTGGTCATCAATTCACCACATGGCAGCAGGCGGTGGAAGCATTCGGAGACGTGAAACCGGGCGTGTCGGCCATGCTGGATCACGTACTGTGTATCGAATTTTCCGATTCGGTGCGGTTGGCGCTGGAAAAACATCAGCAACGCGCGATTGCAGCCGGTGATCGACTGGCCTTTGCCGAGTGGCTGGGGCGTGAAGTGCTATGGGAGTCACGGGCGGAACATGAGGGCGAATCGTTGTCGCAGGAACGCGCCAGTCAGGCCCGGCAGGAAGAGGCGCGTCTGCGCAAGGGCGCGGAAGATGATCCGCATGTGCAGGCCCTGATGCAGGAAATGGATGCCAAACTGGTCAAAGTGTTGCCTGCCGGTGTAGCTGATGATGGGCTGGCATAATTTAAACAGGAGTAGATGCATGAATATCGGAAAGATGATGCAGCAAGCCAAGAAAATGCAGGAAAACATGAAGCAGATGCAGGAAGAAATGGCTGCGGTAGAAGTCACCGGCGAGGCTGGCGGTGGCATGGTCAAGGTGGTCATGAGCGGCGATCAGGTTGTGCGTCGCGTCGATATTGATCCGGCTGTATGGCAAGAGCAGGACAAGGGTTTGATTGAGGATTTGATGGCAGCGGCTGTCAATCAGGCCTCTCAGAAAGTGTCTGAAATGCAAAAAGAGAAACAGCAGGGTTTGATGGCCGGCATGCCGTTGCCGCCCGGTTTTTCTCTTTGATTCAACTGCCGGGCGTGCCGACGCCGCTGGCTCGCGTGATTGAAATGCTGGCAAGTTTGCCCGGCATCGGCCCGAAAACAGCCATGCGGCTGGGTTTGAATCTGTTGTCGCGTCCCGCCGCTGATTCAACCCAGCTTGCCGAAACGCTGAAATCGTTGCATGAACAAGTTGGATTCTGTGAAACCTGTGGTTGCTTTGCCGAGCAGGAGCGTTGCCAGTTTTGCGAGGATACGCGCCGTAATGAGGCAGTAATTTGTCTGGTGGAGCAGCCTGTCGATGTGCTGATGATGGAGCGCGGCCACGCCTATCGCGGTGTGTATCATGTATTGGGCGGCCGTTTGAGTCCGATTGATGGCATCGGGCCGGAACAGCTCAGACTGGCGGCGCTGGATAAACGCGTCGAGCAAGGGGTCAGAGAATTGATTCTGGCGACCAGCGCGACAGTGGACGGCGAGGCAACAGCCTATTTTCTGGCCAATCGCTATGAGCAACAGGACATCCGGATTTCCCGTATTGCGCGTGGCGTGCCGGAAGGCGGCGAACTGGAATATCTGGATGAGCATACCCTGAGCAGGGCGCTGGAGCAGCGTGTGCACTGGGATGCGGCGGCGTTGTAGCGGCGCCGGTTTCAGATTAAACCTACAACAATGAATCAACAACAGTTCATCCAGCGCTACCAACGGCTTGTCCGTGAGGTGAATGATGCCGATGCTGCGCTATTGGCGGTGAGCAAATATGCGCCCGATGAAGCGGTGCAGATATTGATCGATGCCGGACACAGACAATTTGGCGAATCGCGCCCCCAGAGCCTGCGTGACCGCGCCGAATGCTGGCCGGATTGCGCCTGGCATATGATTGGTCCGGTGCAGAAGAACAAGGCCAAGTATATCGGACGCCATGCGGCCATGTGGCACAGTTGTGAGAATCTGGAAACAGCGAAGCTGGTGGCGAAATATGTTAGCGGGCGGAGCTTGCCGGTATTGATTCAGGTCAATGTTGCCCATGCACCGGGTCAGCATGGCGTGAATCCTGAACTGGTTCCGGCTTTTGCTGAATCGCTATCGCAAATACAGGGGCTCCGGCTGGACGGGTTGATGTGCATGGCGCCCAGAGACGGGGATGCGCGGACAGCTTTCCAGACAGTGCGGAACTTGCGGGATGAGCTGTTCGGTGGAAGCCTTTCGGCCTTGTGTATGGGCATGAGCGGCGATTATCAGATTGCGTTGCAGGAAGGCGCTACGATGGTTCGGTTGGGTTCCATTCTGTTTGGCGATTGGGATATCCGCAATTAGCAATGAGCCCGTCAAGACTTTTACCACAGAACCTGTGGTGGAAAAAGGTTACGAATGATTTCTGATGACTTCGTAAGAAGTCATCAGAGCGCCCATGGACGGACTTTTTACGACTTCATCAATTTTTATCAAATAAGGTAAGGTAAAACATGCAGGGACTGAAAATAGCATTTATCGGCGGTGGCAATATGGCCGAGGCATTGATTGCCGGGCAGATACGGGGTGGCCATGCAGGTAGCAATATTTGCGTATCTGAGCCCATGCAGGAGCGCCGCGATTTTCTTGCCCGGCAATATGGCGTCCACTGTGTAGAACAAAATGCTGATGCCGTTACCGATGCGGATATACTGGTGCTGGCGGTAAAACCGCAGCAGATGCAGGCGGCAGTGAACGGGCTTTCTGTGCGTCTGAAACCGGATACCACAGTGATCAGCATTGCCGCCGGCCTGAGTACGGCATCATTGCATGCATGGCTTGGCGCCGATGCGCATATTGTGCGGGTCATGCCCAATACGCCGGCTTTATTGGGGGAAGGGATGTCAGTGTTGTTTAGCGATGCCGATGAAGTCCATAAGCAACGGGCTGAATATGTGCTTAATGCATGCGGTGAATCGTTGCGGGTGGATAAAGAAAAGAAAATGCATGCCGTGACGGCTGTTTCCGGTTCCGGCCCGGCTTACTTCTTTTTGCTGGCCGAAGTTATGCAGGCGACCGGGGAAAAGCTCGGGCTGGATGAAGCCATGGCCGCCAAGCTGGCCGCTCAGACAGCTTTGGGGGCCGGCAAAATGCTGGTTGAAAGCGGGCGTTCGGCCGAAGCACTGCGCCATCAGGTGACCAGTCCGGGCGGTACCACGCAGGCGGCGCTGGATATGATGTATGAAATGGGTATGCCTGCTGCCATACGTCAGGCCGTGGTCGCAGCCAGTAAACGTTCCGAGGAGTTAAGCTAATGTTTATTCTTGGTTATTTTTTACAGGCCGTGGCAGGGGTGCTGCATATTGTTTTGATGGCAGCTACCATTGTCATTATAGCCCGTGCGGTGCTCTCGTGGGTGTCGCCTGACCCGTACAATCAGATTGTGCAGATTATCAATCAACTTTCCGAACCACTGCTATTTCCGGTCAGAAAACGGGTGCCGTATTTCAGTGGGGTGGATTTTTCGCCGCTTATCGTGCTGTTAATCATTATGTTTATGGATAATTTTCTGGTTTCCAGCCTGAACAGGATTGCCTTGCCTTTAATTCAGGGCGGCTGATGTGATCAGTGAAGATCAGGTGATTGATGAAATTCAGTTAGCCGAACTATGTTGTGAAGGTAAAGAGGGACTTTATCTGAACGTGCATGCCCAGCCGGGCGCACGGCGCGCGCAGTTGCGCGGGCTGCATGGCGATGCAGTGAAAATCGCCATTGGTGAAGCAGCACAGGATGGCAAAGCCAATAAAGCCATTACCCGCATGATTGCCAAAGCGCTTGATTTACCGGCTTCGGATGTGGATATCACATCCGGCATGACTGCCCGGCGCAAGCGCGTATTTCTGCGCGGCGATACGGCCAGCCTGAAACAGAAAATCCTGAACTGGCTCAATTCGAATGACTGATTCGCAATCTGTTTCTAATCAACCTGTTTCTAATCAACCTATTTTGAAGCAACCCTTATTCTGGTTGCTGCTGATCTGTGCGGTCAATTTTTTCGCCTTTCTGGGCGGCCACACACTATGGGATGTCGATGAACCCAATAATGCCGTCTGCGCTCGCGAAATGTTGCTGGGGCATAACTGGTGGGTGCCGATGTTCAACGGCGATTACCGTTTCGATAAGCCGATTCTGATTTACTGGCTGATGATGCCGCTGGATGCTCTATTCGGTATCAATGAATGGACGGCACGCCTGCCATCAGCGTTATCCATGACTGCTTTGGTGGTGGTTATTTGGGCCATGACACGGCGACTTATGTCCGCTTTTGCACCGGCTATGCGCGATCACGCGTCCCTCATCGCAGCGGGCACGTTTGCTACCGCACTGCACATTATTGTGATTGCACGGGCTGCTGTGCCCGACCCGTTACTGATGCTGGCGCTGGGTATTGCCTTGCCCGCACTGCTGATTTCATATCTGGAACAGTCGCAACAGGAACAGGCGCAGCAGAAACAGACGCAGCAGAAACAGACGCAACAACCATCGAAACAAATGCCCGGGCTACTCATTGCAGCTTATGTCGCTATAGGCTTTGGTACGCTGGCCAAGGGACCCATTGCCGGGTTGATGCCGCTGCTGATTGTCGCTGCCTTCCTGACCTTGATGGGCGACTGGAAAAACTGGCGTCTGTTTCATCCCTTCAAAGGTGCTGTGATTGCACTTGCCGTGGCATTGCCATGGTATATTGCAGTTGGTGTGATGACCCATGGCGTCTGGCTCGAAGGGTTTATATTCCATCATAATATTGATCGTTTTACCGATCCGTTGCAGGGGCATCGCGGTTTTCCGGGCCTGTATATTCTCAGTGTCCTGCTGGGCTGGTTTCCGTGGACGGGCTTACTGGCGGCGATGGTATGGTTTGGTTCGTGGCGCTTGCAGGCTTTGCGGGATGAGCCGGTTCGCCTGTTTATGTTGTGCTGGATCGGGGTATACATTCTCTTTTTCAGTATTGCGCGTACTCAGTTGCCCAATTATGTGCTGCCGCTGTTTCCGGCTGCGGCCATGTTGATGGCATTTGGTTGGGCGCATGGTTGTGAAGCACTGCGTCAAAGGGGTATGCGGTGGCTGATTTGGGTAGCGTTGCTGCTTTCTCTGGGTATTGTGATTGGCGGTGGTCTCGGGCTGGAGAAACAATGGCCGGGTGAGGGATTTTATATTCTGGCTATGTTGCCGATGGTGCTGGTGTCCGGCTGGCTTGTGTGGAAAAGAAAAGCACTGAGTGCGGTGAGCATGCGTTTTGTGTTGGCAGCGGGCATGGCCGTATCTATTGTTTTGCTGGCCGGATGGTCGGTGAAGGGAATCGATCACAATAAAATTAGCCAGACTCTGGCTGTCAAGGCGACCGAAGCAGGTTTTGACGGAGCCGAGCTGGCTACCTTTCGCTACTTCCAGCCATCCTTGCTGTTTTATCATGGCGGTCGCTTGCCGCAATTGAATGATGTCGGGGAAATGGCGGACTGGCTGGTGGCGGGGAAAGCGGTAGTCATGGCGCAGGATGCGTTAGAAGAGTTGCCAAAAGAGATTATTCCCTATCTTATTGTGCATGCGCGCGTGCACGGCATGTATGCACGAAAGTGGCTGCTGCTGGTGAGTTTGCAACCGCTACAGCGTAAGTGAGGGGGAACGAAGGGATGGAGATGAAATGAAGGAGAGGGCATGTCCAAATCAATGATTTCAATTGTCGTGCCGCTGTATCGAGAAGAGGAAAACGTACCGCTGCTTGTTGCAGAAGTGGCTGAGAAACTGGACGGCCACGATTATGAATTGATTCTGGTTGATGATGGTTCTGATGACGGCACGGTTGCAGCGGCAAAAAAAGAGCGACAACACGATGAGCGTGTGGTGCTGGTGCAACTCAGGCGCAACTTTGGTCAGACGGCTGCCATGAGCGCCGGTTTCGATCGCGCACGGGGCAAGTACATCGTCTATATGGATGGTGACTTACAAACCGATCCGGCTGATATTCTGAAATTACTGGGGCGGCTGCATCGCGATAAACTGGATATGGTTAACGGCTGGCGCAAGGACAGGCAGGATGATCGGTTATCCCGCAACTTTCCCTCTAAAATTGCTAATGCGTTGATTCGCAGTTCCACCAAAGTGCGTATGCACGATTATGGCTGCCCAATGAAACTGATGCGGGCTGATGTGGCCAAAAATCTGCGCATTTATGGAGAACAACACCGTTTTTTGCCAGCGTTGGTAAGTATGAATGGCGCCAGAATTGGCGAGGAGGTGGTAACCCACAGGGCGCGACAGTTTGGAGAGAGTAAATATGGCATCGGGCGCACGCTGCGCGTGCTGGTTGATTTGATGCTGATCGTGTTTTTCCAGCGATTTACAGACAGGCCATTGCAATTGTTTGGCCCGACCGGTCTGATTTTTCTGGTCAGTGGTTTGTTTATAGACCTGTATCTGGCGCTGGATAAGCTGTTATTTGGTGCGGAACTGGCTTCACGCCCCATGCTGCAATTGGGATCCTTGCTGATTGTGACTGGCATACTGCTGTTTGGTATTGGGCTGATTCAGGAAATGCAGACGCGCATCTATTACGAATCGACCGGCCGCCGCCATTACAGTGTGCGGGAAGATGATGAGGATGAGTGAAGCGTGCAGGATAAAAAGTCAGATGTGAGATGTGAGATGGAAGTTCATCACACACACCACATATTACACCTGACATCTCACGTCTCACACCTGACGTCTCTCAGCCTCTAAATGCTGTGGATTAAACTGCTGCTTTCAGCACTGTTTCTGGCCTATCTGGGCTGGACGCTGGATTTATCCGGCATTGTCGAACTGCTGAAAACTGCCGACTGGCAACTGGTATTGCTGGCTTGCTTTTGCCTGATTTTCGGGCAGGTGCTCTCGGCAGTCCGATGGGCATGGCTGGCGCGTGGATTGGGGCTCACGGTTGTTGTCGCAAAGAAAATTCAGATCTATTTCCTCGGCATGTTCTTGAGTCTGTTTCTGCCCTCAATTATCGGTGGCGATGTTGCGCGTGGTTGGTTGCTGGCAAGGGGAAAAGACAATGCAGGCTGGCCGGCTGCTGCCAGCGTGATTCTGGAACGCATCAATGGCGTGGTGGGGTTGGGCTTGCTGGTTTCTTTCTGCATGTTTTTCCTCGATATCCCATTGCTGTGGATGTTGTTGTGGAATGGCGGCGTGTTATTCCTTTTCGTGATTTTACTGACAGCGCCGTGGTGGTGGCCTCGTTTGGCGGCATCCGGCTGGAGCGGTAAACTCTCAGGCTGGAAAGCCTTGCAACTGACGTCACCTGAATTTCAGTCCGCCTGGTGGAAAAGTCTGCCCGTCTCCCTGCTGTTTCAAATGTTGGTCGTGCAGGCGCATGTATTACTCGGCATGGCAGTTGGCATGGAGTTATCATGGTTTGCCTACGGCTTCATGGTGTGTCTGGTGGCTTTGGCTTCAGCTATCCCCATTTCTTTTAACGGCTTTGGTATTCGCGAAGCAGGTTATGTGAGTCTGGCCACATGGTTTGGCGCATCAGCCGAGGCGGCGGGAGCCATGGCTGCATTGTGGGTGCTGGTGCTTCTGGTCGCCGCAATTCCCGGTGTTATTGTACTGTGGAAAATGGGGGGGACGAAAGTACTTCAAAGAGTGGAAACGGGGGGTAGTGATGGCATTTGATAATCAAATGCGTGGTCATTGCCTGGTGCGTCCCATAGCATGCGCCTCTATGTTCGGGAAGGGGATTGTATCAATATTTCAGATGCTATTACTGGCTCTGGGGTTGGCATCAGGCGCGTGTGTCGCCTGTGCTGGCAGCATGGGCGATGAAGCCGCCCAATGGGGTCATGATGCGACGGCACTGGCAACTGCGCCACTGGGGTGGAAGCAGTCGGATTGGTTCTGGCTGGAAACCGGGGTGGCTCTGACTGCGGCTTCTTCACTGCTTGATCGCAGATTGAACCGGCAGTGGAATGGCGGTAGTGGTGTGGCGACATTCGGCAATGCATGGGCTTTTGCGGCACCGGCTGGCGCAGTGCTTTTTTATGGTATGCAGGGTTTGCTGAGCGATGATAACAGAGCTTTGCGAACTGCCGGAACATTTGCCGAAGCCGCAGCGTTCAGCGTGCTGGCGACTGGCGTATTGAAGGTTGCCACGGGTCGGGAGCGCCCCGATACATCGGGAATCAACAATGGTCAGTTTCATCCGGGCAATCTCGGCGATTCACGCACCTCATTCCCATCCGGCCATGTTGCGCTGGCATTTTCAGTTGTGGGAGTGCTGTCAGCGCACAGGCAAATGCCCTGGTGGTCTGCGCCTGTGGCTGCTATCGCTGGCGGCGCAACGATGTTCGCACGTATTCGCGACAAACGGCATTGGGCTTCTGATACAGTAGCTGCTGCCCTGATTGGATTTGGTATTGGTAATTTTGTAGGTAGCCAGCGCGATGGCAGTGGTTTCAGGCCGATGATGGTTTCCGATGCGACCGGAGTGGAATGGCGGATGACGTTTTAATGGTTCATATGAAACAAGCCATGCGCCTGCATGAATTTTTCCATTTTAGATTACGGTTTCCGGTTTTCAATGCAAGCATGGCTCCAGTCCATTGTCGGCTTGTTGCCGCTATCGTGGCGGTCTTCCTCTTTATCCCTTTCGCCATGGCCGAGCCGGTAGCTGCACCGGGTGATTTGCGTTTGCGCCATGATTTGCAGTTGCTGGGTGATTCAGGGTTATTGAATATCCCGCTAACGACATGGCCGGTTTCCTGGGGCGATGTTTCCAATGCACTGGTAGACAAAAGCAAGGCGCAAAATCCGGCAGTGTTGGCATCATGGCAACGTGTTCACCAGCGTGTGGAACGCGAGTTTTCCAAGCGTGTAAAATTGTCGAGTCGCCTGGCTACGGCTGCATTACCGTCCCGTTTTCGCACGTTTACCGATACGCCACGATCCAGCCTGGAGGCCGGAACTGCCATTTCGAAAATGGGAAACTACTGGGCCGTACATTTGGAAGGGACAGCCGTGGTACGCAAACCCCGTGACGGTAAACGTTGGCGTCCGGATGGTTCTTACGCTGCTGTATCGCTGGGCAACTGGATTGTATCGGCCGGCTGGCAGGATCGATGGTGGGGGCCTGCCTGGGAGGGTAGTCTGATCATGTCCACACATGCCAGACCCTTGCCGGCTATTTCCCTGATGCGTAATGCTTCCGAGGCTTTCGATTTGCCGGTGCTGCGCTGGCTGGGGCCGTGGCAGTTCCGTATGTTTCAGGCCAAGCTGGAGGGAAACCGGTTTATTCCCAATGCCTTGCTGACCAATATGCGTTTGAGCTTCAAGCCTACGCCATCGCTGGAGTTGGGGTTTTCGCGTGCTATTCAATGGGGCGGCAGGGGTAGACCACATAATATTGCCACGTTTCTACGTGCATTGGCAGGACATGATAATGTTGGACAAAAGGGCGTGACCGTGGCCAATCAGGCTGGCAATCAACTTGCCGGTTTTGATGCGCGCTGGGCTTCGCCCGTATTTGATTTGCCCTATGCGCTGTATACTCAATGGATAGGCGAAGATGAATCGCGCGGCTTTCCAATCAGTTATATGGCCATCGTGGGCGGCGAAATATGGGGTTCATGGGGAAATTCTGGTGCATCATGGCGCATGCATGTGGAATATGCCAATACTGCGGCTCATTTATTCGGAGGCTCTCTGGTCAATCGCAACGTAGCTTACGAACACGGCGTTTATCGCAGCGGTTATCGCTATTATAATGAGAGTCTGGGGCATTCCATTGACGGAGATGGCTTGTCCTATTCCATTGGCGGTGTCGTCGTTGATTCGACTGGCAGAAGCTGGGAAATGATTTTAAGACAAGTCCAGACTAATCGCGATGGCATCAGTCCAGGGGTGTTGAAAATCCCGGCCGAGCGTATTCTAGCCGTTGAAGGGAGAGGGACATTTGATACCAGGCTCGGGCAGTTTCAACTTGGAGCAAGCCTGTATCGCAATCGTCTTGATGGGACTACAAATGCAAGATATAGGGCCTCAGCAGAAATGCAGTGGACGGTTCAATACTGATCGGGCGGTTTCAGGTCAGGCAATTTCCAACTGTCGTTTATGGCGGGTCAGGTTATCGCAGCCGCCATCTCGAACCACGACCATATCTTCAAGCCGAACGCCTCCGAGACCCGCATAATAAAGACCCGGCTCAACCGTGACGATCTGACCGGCCTGTAAAATATCGCTCATGGTGGAAATACGCGGTGCTTCGTGGATTTCCAGACCGACACCGTGGCCGGTGCCGTGGAAAAAACCGCTCTGTTTGCCTCGAATGACTTTTGTCGGAAAACCCTGCTTGTCGAAGTGATTGCTGATGGACTGGTGGATGAGCGCACCATCTACGCCAGCGGCAACCATGGATAGCCCGATATCCTGGCCTTCACGCACGGTACGATAGAGCTTCTTGATTTCCGGGCTGGCCTTGCCCTTGACGAATGTTCGGGTCATATCGCCCCAATAGCCGGTCGCCAGCACACGCGGAAAAATATCAATAATAATGGTTTGACCGGCGCGAATAAAACCGCTGCCGATGTTGTGTGGATCAGCGCCTTCACGGCCGCAGGCGACAATCGTATGCGCGGGCATGGCTCCGTTGCCGATCAGGAATGTTTCAATGACGCGCCGTACATCGGCGGATTTTACCTTTTTACTGCTTTCAGGATCACGTAACACACTATCATTACCGATACCGCATGCAGCCAGATAATGCTCGGCCTGCTGCATGGCTTTGCGGGTGAGTTGTTCCGCCTGACCCAGGCAGCGTATTTCGTGGTCAGATTTAATGACTCTGGTCGGGAAGAATGCGCCTTCAACAGGCGTGACTGAAAATCCCCATGCACGTAATTGATCGGCGTATCCAAGCGGAAATTGGGCTGGAACCTGAATGTCGGTGACATGTTCGGCTTGCAGGAATGCAGCTGCAATGGCTGCCAGACCGCACCGTGATTGTTGGGTGGCCTGTTCTCTCCAGTTAGAATCGAGATGCACTTTATCCAGCCGTGATTGTTTGCGGGCGCGATCCACCTCCAGCGGTGATAACAGGCCGTGCCAGCGCCCATCCATTTCAATGGCGATAAATGCATCGGGCACAAACATGCCGGTGGCATAGAGCATGTCGGCATCGTGTTCTGAATCTGCAATGATTAATCTGGCGCTGGAGGTTGAGGTCATGCCCGTATTCTTTCAGAACTTCGTCGCTGGTGCATCATCCGGGATAGGTTTTAATATGCACCTGTTCAGGGTGTTGCACTGGCGTCATCACTTTCGTGTTCCCGATCCATCATGTCACGCATATTGACGCTTTTCAGCAGGCCGGAGCGTTCCCGGCCCAGGCGGAAATAGATGTCGGCCAGTTGTCGGCCAAACGATGTTTCCTGCCAGATATCCGGTACTTCCATCGGTGTATCATTGAG
>CAJXNE010000014.1 GCA_913056285.1 uncultured Zetaproteobacteria bacterium
GCGTCATTGAGGGTGACGACTACGGTGCCATGGCCGCCGTGCTGGAGCGCTTCTTTCGCGCCATTCGAGAAGATTCTATTCCGTGCCCTGACATAATGCTGATTGACGGCGGACGCGGCCAATTGAGTATTGCGCTGCAATCCGCCACCGATGCAGGACTGCACAAATTAAAACTCGTTGGCGTAGCCAAAGGCGATTCGCGCAAGCTCGGAGAAGAAACCCTGTGGCCCGGCTGGCTAAAGACTGGAGAAACAGGTATCGGCGCACCGGTGAAACCCGGTCGTCACTCCAACGCCCTGCTGCTGATTGCCCGCGTACGGGATGAAGCGCACCGTTTTGCTGGCGCCTATATGCGCAAACGCAAGAAAAAAAGCATGTTTGTATCTGCTCTGGATGGTATCGACGGCATCGGTGCGGCCAAACGCACCACATTATTAAAACATTTCGGCGGCATCGAAGGCGTCAAAAAAGCCAGCCGCCAGCAACTGACTCAGGCGACCGGCATCTCTGATAAACTGGCAGAAAAAATATTTGTATCGCTACACAAATGATGATTTCGTAAGAAGCCATCAGAGCGTCCATGGACAGACTTTTTACGACTTCATCAAGTTTATTTGTCTCGAAAATAGCCTGCGTCAGGAAATACCCAGCGCTTTGCGCATTGCGGCCATATGATCTTCAGCCTCTTCCCTGGCTTCTTCGCTATCGGGATTCTTATCCACCCAACGCATCACCGACTGATCAGGCTCTTTCAGAAATGGCGACGGCGCAGCCTTTTCTTTTTGGCCGAAACGACTGCGCACGCGGGCATAACTCAGCGTCAGGTAATAGCGGGCACGCGTCATGGCCACATACATCAGGCGGCGCTCCTCTTCCATGCGATTTTCTTCCAGCGCGCTGGAATGCGGAAAAATGCCGTCTTCCATGCCAATCACATAGACATGGTCGAACTCTAACCCCTTGGCCGCATGTACGGTCATCAAGCGCACCTGACCGGAAGGATCGTCATCGGCCTTATCGGCCAGCAGGAAAATATGTTGCAGAAACTCTGACAAATCACCGCCGTTTTCCGTGTGCATAACCCACCAGCGGCGCAATTCCATCACATTGCCCATGCGACGTTCGGCTACTTCTTCACTATCAGCTTCAGCACGAATGGCGGCTTCCAGCAACGTCATATCCAGCAGGGCATCGAATGCCTCGTCCGCTTCTCCGTGCCTGAACTGGAATTCCAGCCCTGCCATCATATCGCCAAATTCACGTAATTTTTCTACGCGCGCATGGGATAAATCGTCATGCGTGCAGGCCCCGAGCAAGGAAACGCCTTGCAGCATGGCAAAATCGCCCAGATCGCCCAACGCTTTAGCGCCGATGCCGCGTCGGGGGCGGGCAATGGCGCGCATGAAGGCCAGATCGTCATCGGCATTGGCAATCAGGCGCAAATAGGCCAGCACATCCTGAATTTCAGCGCGGTCAAAAAAAGATAAACCGCCGCTGATATGATAGGGTATTTGCGCTTCGCGCATGGCGATTTCGACAGCCCTGGCCTGATAGGAAGCGCGGTAGAGCACACAGAAATCATCCCAGCCCGCATCGGAGGTGGCGCAGCGCGCCTTGATATCGCCGGCCACCCGGCGCGCCTCTTCTTCCGGGTTGGGCGATTCCCATACCCGCACCGGTTTGCCCTGCCCCATATTACTACGCAGCGTTTTGCCCAGCCGCTCCGAATTTTTGGCAATCAGCGAGTTGGACGCCGCCAGAATCGAGCCGGTGGAACGATAATTCTCCTCCAGCCGAATCACCGTCAGAGCGGGATAATCGCGCTGCAACTGGAATAGATTTTTGACCTCCGCCCCGCGCCAACCGTAGATCGACTGATCATCATCGCCCACCACCGTCAAATTGCCGTCTTCGGGCACCAGCAGCCGAACCCAGGCATACTGAATGCGTGAGGAATCCTGATATTCATCGACCAGAAAATGGCGCGCCCGCGCCTGCCACAGGGCGCGCACATCGGCATGTTCTTCGAGAATAGAAATCGGCAGCACCATCAAATCATCAAAATCCACCGCATTCATGCGTTGCAGCAATTCATCATAGTGCGCCCGGATATCAGCCAACTGATTCTCATGCTGCTCAATCAAGCCATTTTTCAGCAAGGAAATGCGAGACAGGGTGCGATCGACCTGATCTGCATCGGCAGGTAGTTTCATCTCGGACAACACCGATTTCATAGCCGATTTCTGCTCGGCCCCGGCGAAAATAGACACATTGGCACGCCGCCCTGTCAGTGTTGCATGCTCGCGCACAATCGCCAACCCAAGCGAATGGAAGGTACAGATACGCAAGCGATTCGATTTATCGCCAAGCCGCTCTTGCAACCGCGCCCGCATTTCTCGCGCCGCCTTGTTGGTAAAGGTCACCGCTGTGATTGCATCTTCGGGCACGTCGCGCTCCACCAGCGCGGCAATGCGTTCGGTAATCACGCGCGTTTTGCCGGAACCGGCTCCGGCCAGCACCAGCAACGGCCCGCCACGATGAAAGACAGCGCGGTATTGTTCCTCATTAAGCTGAGATGTGGATGACGGTGAGGGCATGGCAGCGCAGCTTAGGGTTGGCCTTCCTAATCGCAAGCGCAGGATTTATAGTTGTGCGAATCTATTAGTTTTTTGTAACTATTCAGATAGTTACTCTAAATTACCGCAAAGGACGCCATCTTGAAGCAGTTTCCACATCATGCATTTCGGGAATATGATATTCGCGGCATTGCCGGCGCCGATATCACCGAAGAACTGGCCTACCGGCTCGGTAAGGCGTATGCCGCCATGCTACCGGCTGATGAAAAACGTGATATTGCTGTGGGGCGTGACGTGCGCCTCTCCGGCCCGGTTCTGCAAGCCGCCGTGATGCGTGGCTTGACCGATGCCGGACGAAACGTCGTTGATATAGGCGTCAACCCTACGCCGCTGGCCTATTATGCTGTTTGCCGGCTTGATATGGGCGGCTGCATCATGGTCACAGCCAGCCATAATCCCGGCGAATATAACGGTTTTAAAATGATGATCGGAAAATCCAGTCTGTACGGCGATGACATTCAGATCCTAAAATCGCTGATGCAGCAAAATCTGCCCGCTTCGAACTGCTCCGGCACGATCTCCGAACAAGATGTGGTGGAAGACTATAGCCGCTTTGTCAGCGCAGATTGCCCGCTTGCCCACCCGCTCAAAGTGGTGATTGATGCTGGCAACGGCCCCTCTGGCCTTGTAGCTGCTCCGATATACCGACGTCTGGGGTGCGAAGTGATTGAACTCTATTGCAAGCCGGATGGCAGCTTCCCCAATCATCATCCCGACCCGACCATTGCCGAAAACATGGCCGATCTGGCCAATACAGTGCGCCAGCACAGTGCAAACCTCGGCATTGCCTTTGATGGCGATGGCGATCGGATTGGTATCGTTGATGAAAACGGAGACATCATCTGGGCCGATATGCTGCTGCTGTGTCTGGCCCGGCATCTGCTGAACACACATCCCGGCGCCACGATCATATCCGAAGTGAAATGTTCGCAGCATATGTATAACGGCATCGAAGCCGCAGGCGGCAAGCCAATTATGTGGCGCACCGGCCATTCGCCGATCAAAGCCAAGATGAAAGAAACCGGCGCCCTGCTGGCCGGTGAAATGAGCGGCCATATGTTTTTCGCTGATCGATTCTTCGGCTTTGATGATGCCGCTTATGCAGGGGCTCGCGTCATGCAAATGCTGACGGAAACTGGCAAGACATTTTCCGAATTATTACAGGATGTGCCGCATGCCGAAACCACGCCGGAGATTCGCATTGATTGTAGCGATGATCGAAAATTCGATGTGGTAAACGAAGCCATCGCCCATTTTTCCAGGCAGGGTTATGAGATAATCAACACCGACGGCATGCGCATTAACTTCGGTGATGGCTGGGGACTGTTGCGCGCATCCAATACACAACCTGCGCTGGTGATGCGCTTTGAAGCACCGGATCAGGATAGATTACAAGAGATCCGAAATCTGATTGAGCATTGGCTCAAACATCAAGTGAAATAAACACCCCCGCATGCAGGATGCCATGCTAATGCGTATAAATTTGCTCTGCCATCGCCTTTGAGCGCCGCGCAGATTTCTGGCCGGACTCCAGACTATGAATGTCTTCATTAACTGCCCCCATCTTATGGGATAACAGTCGCATGGTGCGACGATGGTAAATGTCCAACTGTACCAGTTCAGCCATCACATGAGATGAACTGTCAACTGCATCGATCTGATGCAAAAGTTGAGAATAATCCATCGCTATCTGAGCCGCCTGCTGCCACTGACGATGCTGAACTGCCTTATTTAGCTTTTCCAGCTTTTCCCGACATGCAGAGACCAGATGCAATGCACTAACCGTTGACGGCCCGCCTGAATCACTCATCCAACAGCAACTTGAAGATGTGATTGTGATTGATGATTCTTTTGAGCGGATAATTGCATCCAGCCCTCGCGCAACTCCTGAACCAGACGCATCACTTCATCCAGGTGCTGCGTTGACCCGGAGCATAAGCCCTCTGTTACCCTGTTCATCATATATGCATACAGACTGGCAAGACTCTGAGCAATATCGGCGCCCTCTTCCATATTCAGGCTGGTGGATAATTCGAACAGCGCCTCCATAGCACGACCTGCATGATCGGCTTCTGCTTGCATGTCTCCGGCCAGAACTGCCATTCTGGAGCGTCCGAGTGATTTATATAATGCCTCATAGGTCAGCAGCACCAAACCCAACGGACCGGCCCCTTCTACCTGATTTCCCTGATATGCCTGATATCGTGTCATTTTTGCCTCCATGCGGTTTGTTTTGATTGAGCGATCATCGCTCTGTCCGGTTATATATACGTATCGGTTAAAAATGGTCGAACTAAAATAAAAACTTCAACTATTTGCATGTATCGGCAACCAGAAAACAGATCGCTCTGCAACGGCAAGGCGGCATACTGTTTATATCCTGATACGGAAAAAGCATCTGAACAAACAACGCTTATAAACTGTAAGTAGCCGTCAATCAGGCAGCACGAGCGCTGGCCAAACCGTTTATCTGAGAAAGGTAGCTGCTGGAATTCTGCAGTGTCGACATCGTATTCTGCATCGCATTGAACTGATTAGTAAGAGACACTCGCTGTTGCTTCATTTGCCTGGTCAGTGCATCCATTTTCGCAGTCAGACTGTCAAATGTCGTCTGCTCCTGCATGATACTGTTCTGGATCAGACCGGTTACAGGATTGGCGTACTGATCCAGAGTACCATCAAAGGCTGCTGCAATACCGATGCCTACGGTAAGATCACCCACAGCACCGGTTGTTGTGCCACTATATAATAGCGCCAGCCCATCAACATTCCCGGTTGTACCACGCAGCATCTGGCCGATCCCCGTCGCTGCCAGCCCGTTGATGGTTCCGGTCACATCCGTTCCGGCAACGGTTTGATTCGCAATACCCAAACCATTCGCACTTTGCGTGATGCTGAATCCACTACCCGCGCCATAAGAGGTTGATTCAATGGCTATTGCATTACCTGAGACTACCGCCTGAGCAGGCAAGGCATAACGCCCTTCAGTAACAATCGTATCTGCACCTAAAGCCAACGTACCGCCGCCTTCATTGTTGGCGGTCAGGCCAACGGCAAGCTGGCTGTCACCCGTAGTAGTATCTGTCAACGTCACTTTGCCGGTCGCATCTATGGTTGCACCAACTTCCTGATTAAAGGCAGATTGTATCGCTGTGAGCAAGGTTGAAACAGTATCAGTAGCCGGATTCAACACGGTAAATGTACTGTTTACCGACACACCTGAACGTCGAGTACCACTGATACTGATCGTATCCCCGGCTGCAACACCCAGCCCCAGAGCAGACAGCGTCGTGGCGCCGGTAGCCGGCAATCCACCTGCAGTCAGGGCTGTAGAAAGCTGATGCTGCTCGGTGTAATCGGTCGATAGCTCTGCATTGAGTGCACTGATTATCTGACTCTGCGTCTGCCCGGCAGTCAGATTTACCACTGCCTGACGTGAGGTTCCCGTATCTGTGATGGTAACGGCTTCATTGGCGGCCAGACCGGCCGTCAGATCGGTAGCTCCAGTCAAGGCCGCTTTACTCGCAGCTTGTGTAACATTCACACTATATGTGCCTGATGGGGTTGTTAATCCATTGGTCAAAAACTGTAGACTATTATTGGCGCTACTGCCCTGGGCCACAAAAACATCGCGAATAGCCGTCGGATCATTCGCCAGAAATGTACCAAAACGATTTTCATTAATCATCAACTGGCCGTTTACATCCGGCTCTACACCAATCATCACCAAGCTGTTTCTGTCGGATGTCAGGCCGGGCACGCTCTTGAGCAGGCTATTCGACAAGGTGCTCTGGATCGTAGTCAGTAGCGGATCTCCTGATAAAATACCGCTAGTATTGGTATTCGGATCGAACTTAAACTGATCGCTGATCATAGTCTGCAGACTGTTATAGGCGTCCACAAAGGACTGAACATTGCCCCGGAGAGCCTGCTGGTCAACGCCGATATTCATACTCACTGTCACAGCGGGATCGGCCTGCTTAAGACTCAGCGTCACGCCGGAAAGTGCATCGGTAATGGTATTGGTTGAACGTGTCAGACTCAGCCCATCAATCGAAATCTGCGCATCTTGCGCGGGCTGCAAAGATTGATAGGCGTTGGTTTGTCCGGTCGCTCCCAACTGCAATGTCGCCAGCGACCCCGCCGCATCCAGATTGGCGCCGGAAAGCGTAAAGCCTGTTGCACCGGTTGTATCCGATGCCAGAATCAGGCGGAAATCATTGCTGCCAACCTTCATCACCGATGCGCTCACACCTGTCGCGGATGCTCCGGTATTCAACTGGTTGATATTGGCTGCAATGTCATTGAGGGAATCAGAAGTACTGACAGTCACCGTGGAGCCTGCCAGCTGGAACGAGCCACTCAGGCTCATAGCTGCTGGCCACAGCCGTACCCGTGCTGTCTTTGACGGCAACGGAGGATGATATCCGTTCCGCCTGCGCTACCTGTGAAACAATGATATTATGCTGACCTGCCGTCACACCCGATGTGCCGCTGACATCAAGCAGCGAAGAAGCAGTAACCGCAGAAGAGCTGCTGGCAAGGCTGGCCGTGTATCCGAAAAAAGCGGTGCTATCCGCCATGCCGGTAGCCGTATTGCGCAGGCTGCTGACTGCATCATTGATCTTGACCAGCGCATCCTGCCTGGCCGTAATCGCATCCTGCTTCTTTTGTAATTGACTGATTTCAAATTTTTTAATGCCCAGCAAGCCATCGACGGCTCCCTGGGCATCAAAGCCGGCCACCTGGCCGGATACTAGACTTGAGATCGAACTCGAAACGGGCATGGCTACGCCTTTTTATCCAGAAACAATCCGATCATTTCACGCATATAAATCTGGTGCTGAATAAAATCCTTCGATGGCAATTGCCGAATTACAACGCCACTGGACTTATCTGTCACCTGAACAACCAATTGACCCAGTTGCTCTTCATAACCGAACGAAATATTTTCATTGGAGCCGGCCAGCTGTGCATTTGCATGCTGCACTGCCCTTTGTACATCCTGTACTGATACTTTCTGTTCGGCATTGTTCTGTACTACCTGTTCAGCCGAGACGGAGGGTGATGCCTGTTGCTGATTCCCCGATCTGGCTACAGCTGCTCCCATATTCGGTGAAGAAAGCACAGGGCTGGTATGCATACTTGCTGCATCAATAATAGCCATGATCTTTTACCTCCTTTACCTTTTTTATTGGAACTTAATCCTCTCCCGTTACCGGGAGAGGACTAGTCTGCCTCTTACCTGAACAGTGTCAGTACGTTCTTTGCTGCCTGATTGGCCTGTGCCAACATCGAAGTACCAGCCTGAGTCAGGATCTTGTTCTTCGTGAAGTTAGCCATTTCAGCAGCCATATCAGCATCCTTGATACTGGATACAGATGCGGTCGTCTGCTCGATACTGGTAGCCAGATTAGCCTGTACGAAGCCCAACTGATTCTGGGTAGCACCCAAGTCAGCGCGCTGGGTAATCAAGGTGTTCATCGCAGATTTTGCAGTATTCATATAAGATTGAGCATTGGTTTGTGAAGTCAGATCACCACCAACAAGGCCAAGTCCAACTGTTGTGTACTTGTTTCGAAGGTCGATTGTCACCTGGTTATCCGCATTGTTATCTGCACCCACCTGAAAACTGGATACTGCAGCATAATCAGCATGGGCTTTGTATGCCACACCACCTGAAGCTACAGACATAGTAGTTGTACCTGCAGCCGGATTCGCGCCATTGGTGGCTGTGATGATAAGTCCCACAGTAGCATTGGTCACTTTAGATGTTTCAGATGTAGTAGTACCAGTACTGTTCGTTGCTGTACCGGCAAGATTTGTACCTGCAGAGGCAAGAAGAGCACCATTTTTATCATGTAAGTCCGAGGTGCTGGTAACGCTAGTAATCTGGCCTGCAGCATTAGTGGTAACGTCGAACGAAGCATTTTCAACAAACTTAGCTGTGCCACTATTGGCAAAGCTTACAGAACCAGTATTACCACTAGTTACTGCCGTGGTTGCCATTGATGTAGCTGAACCAGTTACAGGTGCCAGTGAGGCATCAGAACCATTAAGCAGATTCACACCATTGTAGTTTGTTGAGTTAGCAATTTTATCGATCTGTGATTCCAGTTTGACGCGCTCTGCATCCAACTTGCCCAATTCGCCAGCGTTGTTGGAGGATGCTGCCTGAGTGGCCAAAGTCTGGATACGGCTCACCATATTCTGAATTTCATTCACACCGGAATCAGCCATCTTCACCATTGCAGTGGCCTGCGTGGCATTCTGACTTGCCGCTTTAAGACGTTGAGACTGCGCATCCAGCTTGGATGAGATCGCGAAACCGGATGAATCATCCGCCGCACTGTTAATACGGAAACCGGACGACAGGCGATTCAGTGAATTATTCATATTCATGCTGTTGGTGTTGAGGTTTTTCAGTGCGGTAATTGCCGCAGTATTGGTTTGGACTGATAGTGCCATTGTATTCTCTCCTTGAGTTATGTGTTACGTGAACGACATCATGCCTTGTCACGGTGGGGATTTTCCCCTTGAAGGGTTATTCCTCAACCCTCGTGGTTAAGTGTATCGGAGAGAAAATGCAGGACTTTAGAAAAAAGATGCATAACTTTTTAAATTCATAAACTCAGCGCAGAAAAGTAACCTCGGCTGCTTCAAGACACTTGGGCAACAGGTGGAAGTCATCAATATGATAGAGTCCGTCAGTTAAGCCACTATTATTCGCTGTTAGTTTATATATATTAATAAATTTATTACCTGTCTGCAGCGCACAATTTAATAGAGTCTGGTTAAATAGCAATATGATGTTTTTTAATATCTCCATGTCTGATTCAGAGGTATCACCCATGCGCCGAGAAGCAGGAACACCATAAAAGTATACTTCTATATTCCTTGGCTGTGTCCGGCTTAACACAAAAGAAACATAACCTCGGACTGTTTCCTGAACCAAGGTCGTCAGTTCTTGCTGGCCTTTTTTAAACACCGGAAGAATACCTTCGTTCACCCTGCAATCAATTTCACCAATCATCATGATAACCGTGCCGCCATCAGGAACAGTGTTGATAGCATGCTCAAACGAAGCTTTAAACTTGTTGTAATTTTTTTGAGCCAAGTGAAATGCCTTGCACCCAAACAGCAGCTTGGATGTGGTCTTGTATAATTGATCTTGAAGCAAAATGGTTTGATTGCTGTTACTTAAGCTATGGCTGTCACCGATCAGGTAAATATCTTTATTCGAAGGCTCTCTGCTTGGATTGTTTCTGCTGTATATCAACAACTGTGAGAGGAAAAAGCGATACGAAAGTAAGGATTGATTGATTGGATTCGGTTTAAAACCTGCAAGCCACTGATTGGTAGCATCAATGGATATCTGGCATTCTTCAAGCAAACCCAGCTGCCATTCACCAATAGCCTGGTAAATGGTAAGACGCATTATCAACTCGTCTTTCAGGCCAGTTTTTAATTTAACTGCCTTAACTTGAGTTAAAAAATTTTCCACATTCTGGAGGTTTTGCTCTGCATTGATCAGCGTCCACAGCACCTCATCTTGCGCGATATTTGCCGCCAGTGCATGGCTGCATACGTCTTTAGTAAACTCAATATCACCAATGTCAAAATAATATCTCGCCACGTTTGGATACAGCTCTACGTGATGATTAGGAATCTTCAGAAACTGGTTAAGAGCGTAACGAACATGATCATATTTATTGTTCTTGAAATAAGTATTTGCTAAATTAAACCATGCAACATCCATCTTTTTGTCGATGAGAACGGCACATTCGTAAGCTTTTTCTGCGTCGCCCAACCTGCCTTCCAAAGCCAACATTACCGCATAATTATAATAAACTTCGGCATTTTTATTATCTAAGGCTATAGATTGTTCAAACAATGAAAATGCAGCGTCCACAGCTTTGAACTCTTTGGCAATGAGGGCCAGATAGTGATATGCAGGAGCGCACTTTGGGTTAGTTGCCAGGACTTGTTGCAACAGTTCTTCTGAAGCGACAAAATTTCCTTGCACCTGGAGATTAATTGCCTGATCCAGCTTCATTTGAAGGCGAGCTGCTTTCTTTTTTGAAAGCCCAGCTTTAATTTTTTTCATGCACATCTCTCCTGAGCAAAAATCAATGAACTTGAACAGTAAAAAAATGCTACTCTCCGAACATAAACAGATACCCTTTTATATCCATCAGAGCAGTAAGCTTCATATCATTGATGAACACTATAGGCAAGTAAAATGCTTTTGCCAGATACCACTCCCGTATCGGGACCAAACATCACTGGTTGCTCTGTTTGTCCATAGCGCCAGATGGACGTACAGGTGACAGGTGTCTGGCCGGAATTTTTTTAGGGGGGGCAAAAGAAAAACTACAGGCATTCTCATCATACTTCACCGGAAAACATCTCTGGACGAAATAAATATCTTCCTTCAATTGGGATTTCCGGATGCTGCTATGCAGCGTCGCCAACTACTAATAAGAAAATCCTGCGCTAAAGTGTCCGATACTGCTGCCGATATGTTTTGTTGAATGTCTATTTGATGACATCGGTGGTACAAGGATTCCTCCGTAGTGAATACAGGACTCGTGGCATGAAGCCATCAGAGGACTGGTCAACAGGAGAGAACCATGATCATTTTACCAACGACTACGCCTGCTGTATTAGCGGATGTAAACAACAACAATCAAACCGTCCATCAGCAAATTCAGAATGCCGAACAATCAAAAAGAGCCAGCGATACTGTACAAGTATCAGCTCAGGCCAGGGAAATGGCTGGTAGCGGACTAAATAACAAACCTGCCGCCAATTTTGACCCGGTTACTGTGCAAAAAGCAGCGGACAATGAGGCGATTGAAAAAGTGGCTGATAATGAAATTGCCGAAGCCCAGCGCCCTACCAACCCGGTCACGCAAAAACCAGAAACCACAAAGATCGATATTGTAGCCTGATCGGTTTTTTTTCGGCAGTGGCGATAGTCAGTCCTCGCTAATATTCAGGAAAGACTCAAAGTTATCCGGCGTAATAATATTGCTCGTGCAGTCGGGATATGCATTCATAAATGTCTTTGGAAATTTCGCTTTGGCCTTTGGGTTCCATTTGAATTCCCATGCGGCAAGTTGCCCGTTACGCTCCGCCAGATATGTCGGTAATATCCTTTGATATCATATAATCTTCCGATTATAATCTATAATTATCATGGTAATACTAGATTATATTCGATGAATCTTAAATATTTCGAATGAATAAAGCGGTGATCACCTGGCTCTGCTGACAATGCCTCCGCCTAATAATTCATCGCCGGCATAAAATGCCGCCACCTGGCCCGGCGCGGTCGGTTTTTGAGCCTGCTCGAAGCGCAGGCGAATGACATCGCTATCACAATGCAGCGAACAGGCAGCCGGTTGCATCTGATAACGCACCTTGGCTGTGATTTTTTCATCCTGCACGGGCTGACGTATCCACACCAAATCGCCAACATCCACTTCGGCAATCATGGCATCCTCGGGATGCGCCACCACCACGCGCGCTATTGCGCCATCGAGCGCCACCACATGCCACGGGCCATTGGGCAGCCCCAGTCCTTTGCGCTGACCCAGCGTGTAATGGGCAATGCCCTGATGTTTACCAAGAAAATTCCCATCTGTATCAACAATATCACCGGACTTGAAACCCGCCGTAGCCCCCTCGCGCTTGAGAAAAGCAATGCGATCACCGGTCGGGATAAAGCAAATATCCTGACTTTCATGCTTTTCTGCTGTCGCCAGCTTGAAATAACGCGCCAGCGTGCGGGTATCATCTTTTTCCAGCGAACCGACCGGAAACAGGATACGTTCCGCCTGTGCTCTGCTGGTCGTGGCTAGAAAATAGCTCTGATCTTTTTTATTATCGTTGCCCTTGAATAAATGAATGCCATCGGCTGCATCACAGCGCTGAACATAATGGCCGGTGGCCACATATTGCGCTTCCAGTTGATCGGCCGCATCGAGCAATGCACCGAATTTCACGAATCGATTGCAACGTTCGCATGGATTGGGCGTGCGTCCGGTTTCATAATCGGCAATAAACGGATCAATCACATTGCTGCGGAATTCCTCACGCATATCCATGGCATAAAACGGGATGCCGATATGGTCGGCCACGCGGCGTGCATCATAAGAATCCTCCAGTGAACAGCAGGAGCCGTGGGCGTTCACCTCATCACGCGAATAATCCCAGACATTGAGAAATACCCCGATCACATCCAGCCCGGCCTCTTTGAGCAGCACCGCCATCACCGATGAATCCACCCCGCCGCTCATGGCCGCAATGACGCGCACACCTTTAAGCGGTGCCAGATCGGTCAGGATATGCTTCACAATGGATTCGGGAGTATTGGACATGCGCCAAGCCTAGCAGCAGTCAGCCCAAAAACACCAAATCAGAACAGAACAGAACAGAACGGAACAGCAAAACCCCGGGCACGAATCAACACGAATTTCCACGAATAATAAAATGCATCAATCATCTACAGGTAGCAATTTGTGTTCATTCGTGTGTCGTGGCTAAACTGTTGGGATTGCCCCTGTTTCTAATTTCTGGCAAAAAAGATTCTGTCATCCTGCACGATTTCGACCAAAATACCGCTCGGGTCTTTGATGAAAAAGTAATCAATGCCGGTTCGGCCCTGTACGATATTGACAGCATTAGCCAAACCCATCGATTCCACCCGCGCTTTGGCCACATGAATATCATCCACGCGCACCCCGAAATGTTTAATGCCGATACGCGGCAGTTCCGTCTCCAGCTGTCCGGATGATTCCGGCGCCGCAACGCTGCTCGCAAAGCAGAACAGTTCCAGTAACGCTTCGCCCTGCCGCAAATGCACAATCACCAGCGACGCATCCTCGGCCTGCCAACGGAATACCGGCTTAAATCCGAGCAGTCCATAAAACACCACCGATTCATCCATATCAGATACACTCAATGCAACATGATGAAAACTGAACATGGACTCTCCTGTCATTTGATCGCAACTGACATCAGGCCCAACAGACTGCCATCGGATTTCGGTTTGAAGCCTGACAGACGCGGGCCGGACACAGCAATCACCGGATCGTACCAGAGCGGGATATACACCATATCATCGTGCATCCGCCGTTGCACTCTGGCATACCACTGTTTGCGCTCCGCCTGCGTATTTGCTGCCGCTGCCTTATCCAGCCAGTTATCCACCTGTGCATTGGCGTAGCGCCCACGGTTGGCGCCTTTGGGCGGCCACATCGATGAGTGCAGAATCCAGCGATAAATGTCCGGATCGGCAATGCCCACCCAGGCCAGTGAAAACACCTGAAAATCGCCGCGCTTGATGCGTGCGTAAAAACCACCCCACTCCAGCGATTCAATCGATACCTTCACGCCAATCCTTTCCCACATGGCGGCAATCGCCGTGGTTAATCTTAAACGGGTCGGGTCGGTGCTGGTTCGGTAATTGATGCTGAACCGCACGCCATCTTTACCGCGCGGAAATCCGGCTTTATCCAGCAGTTCTTCGGCAACAACCGGATCGAAGGGAATAACAGGCAGCAGCGCTGCGGCCCAGTGGCCGGGCGTCAACACCGTTTCGGCCAGTTGCGGCAGATCGGCAAACAGCGCTTTTTTCAATTTTTTTCGATCCAGCGCCAGCGCCAGCGCCCGACGTACGCGCACGTCTTTCAAAATTTCATCCTGCATATTCAGTCCGATGTATGCGAACGTGGTGGAGGGACGGGTTTGCATCTTCAATTGCGGCTGCGCCTTGATATAGGAAAGGAGTTGCGGCGGCAGATCATTCTGCACAAAATCCAGTTCACCGCGCGTCAGTTTCAACATTCGGGTGACAGGATCTTTGACACTGAAGAAGCGAATCGTTTGAACACCGGCTGGTGAATGGACCACGCGTTGCAGCGTCAGCGCGCTTTCTGTCCATGATCTGAGTTGAAACGCGCCACAGCCAACGGTATTGCGCGCCTGATGCGGCTTGTGCGCCATGGATGCCGGCAGGATACCCAGATTCAAACGCGTCAGCAGCGAGGCATCCGGTTTGTTCAGATGAATCACGACAATTCGATCCTTTTCCACATCAACGGATTGAATCGATGCGAAACTCGCCTTCAACGGACTGGCCAGTTTCGCATCCAGCACAGCGGACAAGGTAGCTGCAACGTCGCGCGCCGCCAGCACAGTCCCATCGGAAAAATGGATGTCAGATTTGAGATAAAAACGCCAGATCAGAGGAGAAGGATGCACCCATCGTTCCGCCACATCGCCCTGCGCATTGAAATGTTCATCCAGCCGAATCAAGCCGCGATGCATCAGTTCCTGTACCCGCACTGAAGCCGCATCGGTGGCAAAACGGGGATCGAGCGTAATCGGCATCTGAGCCAGCCCGACCCGCAACAAACCTGCCTCCTGCTGACTGGACTGACAGCCAAACAGTAATACAAGCAGAGCCACAACCATCAGTCGATTCAAACCAATCAGTCGCGTCAATCCGGCTCCCATAAGCTCATCGTTTCCACATGACCGGCATAGGGAAATAAATCCAGCGCCCGCAAAGCCTTGAGCCGATATCCCTGCTGTTTGAGTATCATACCATCACGCGCTCCCGCCGCCGCATCGCAGGAAATCATAATAATTTTCTTCGGCAGCAAACGTGACATAAGACTGCACACACGTTTGGCCCCTCGTCGGGGCGGATCGAGAATCAGCACATCCGCGCCAATATACGGCTCCAGATCAAAGGATTCGAACAGATTTGCAACCTCGAATGAGGCATTCAAACCGAGTTGTTTGGCATTTTTCGATGCCGCCCGCACACTGGCCGCATTCAATTCCGCGCCGTAAACATGCGCACCAGCTTTCCCACCAGTTTTCCCACCAATTTGCGAATCAGTTTGTGCGCCATTTTGCACATCCATTGTTGCGGCCAGCGGCAGCGATAGATTGCCAATGCCGCAAAACAGGTCGGCGATTCGGTTGACAGCCCCTGCCCAGTCCTGAATCTGCGCAATCAATTCCCGATTACCCTCATCCTGCCCCTGCACAAAATCATCCGGTCCGACAGCCAGCGATACATGCGTCCGCCCCGCCGGCAGCAGATCGTGAAAGGCTTGCACCGGCTTATGCAAAGGTCGGGTAATCTGCTGTTTATTGCGCCACCACCATTGCAAGGCCACGCTACCGATGTGATCGACCGGAATATTTTCCGGACAACGTTCCGCTTCCAGAATAACATGCATGCCATCATTGAGTTCGATGGCTTGGACGCTGTCGATTGCATCCGGATTCATGCCATCTTCTATAATGTGGCGAACGCCATTCAGAGCCGGACTAAGCACCATGCAATCGGCATGCCGAACAGGTCGATGACTGGCTGGTGCATAAAAGCCGAGATAAAACCCCTGCTCATCCCGCCCGACAAACCAGCGCACACGGCGACGATAACGTTGTCTGTTTACCTGAACCGGAGCCGGAGTCCAATCAATCTGTCCATCCATGCATGATTTGAAGGCATCGGATACCCAGTTCGATTTCACAATGGCCTGATGCTCTTGCGACACGAACTGCAAGGCGCAGCCACCGCATTCGTTAGCAACCGGACAGGGTGGCGTCACACGTTGCCGCGATGGCCGCTCGATTTCGATGATTTCACCACGCTGAACACCGCGCCGTTTACCCGACAGTTTCAATGTCAGTACATCGCCGGGCACCGCATTGGCCACCAACACAGATTCCCCATCCACCCGAACCAGCGTTTCCCCTCCGGGCAGGATTTTCTCTGCATGTCCCATGCTTATCGTCATCGTGTCACCAACGCTAATAATCGAGCAGCAGTTCAACTCTGGGTTGTGCTTGCTGCTTCGCCTCATCAATGCCGGGGTGACAATTAAACACTTTTTTACCAGCGATACCGAGGTTGCGCAATGCAGCCACGACCACATCTGAACGCTGCTGCGCCAGTTTCAATAATTGCTCATCATCCAGTGCAGGCTCAGCCACATAGGCTGGTTCAGTTTGCCCCACTTCTGTTTTCATCACTTCTGTTTTCTTCACTTCTTTTTTCTTCATTTCCGTCTCCGGAGCCGGTTGCATAATCATCTCGGCTTCAATCCGCGTTGCAATTCCGCAAACCTGCAAACGAAAATCCTTTTTCTTCATCATCGTGGCGATCTTGGCAATATAGTCGCTCATTTGCGATGTCAGATCGACTCCCCGCTCGGCAAATTCGACAGGCGTCAACTTCGGTTTGGCTGCATTTTTAATCATACCACTGGCAACATCGGCAACCAGAATGATGCTGCCGTAAGGCTGCAATGCCAGCGCTGCATAGGTCAGAGCCCCCGTCTTCAACGAGGCCAGCAGCGCTTTATTAATGATATGACTCAAATTGATGTCCGGATCATCCAGCGGACCACTGACAGGCACATTCAGAGTAACATCGCCTCGATCATCCAGTAACATATCCAGCGCCATATCAACCGACATACCTCCGGCCAGACTGATCTCCGGCCCGGCTTGATGCGCATGCTGTGAATCATCCAGCGCCAGTTTACGAATCAGCACCTTGTTTTTTGAATCAATCGTGTTGTTATGAATGCTGATATTGCTATCCAGATTCAACTGCCCGGTTTTGATCGGCTTGCCCAGATCGGCTTCGACATAACCGGACAGACGCGGCAAATCATAGTTTTTTAGTACAAGATGCATATTGGTGCGCAGTTGTTTGCCTGCTGCAACGTTCGTTTTCCCTTTCATGCTCAATGCACCCGATTTACCCAGTTTCATCTGCACATCCAGTTTACCGCGCTGCCTGCCGGAACTGTCCAGCGGCGCAAAACGGAATTGTTCGATCTGCATCGTGGTTGCCAGGGGCGGGGTCACCGATTCGTCGTGCAGCTCAATCCTGCTGCCCGCACCAAGCACCACTGTATCGATAACAAGCTGCGATTTTTTCGCATCAGAACCCGACTTTGAACTTAAACCCGGCTCATTGACCGAATGCTGTAGCTCCATCCTTTTTTGTTCCGGTATTTCCGGCTTCTTCCTGGTCATCCCTGCCGGTAACAGCCAGCCACTTTTTTGCTTCACCAGGTGCGCTTGTAATTGATCGACAAGCAACTGTTTCGCATGATATGCGCCGCCTTTTTCCAACCTCGCCTGGCGAACCTGAATCCGGCCGATAGAACCCAGTGATATGGTCTTATCAGCAGGCAGCTGAACCCCCTCCAGCGTCAACGATTCAAAACTGCCGGCCTCAGACCCGTTCATGGTCAATGCCTGCAAACTGGCATTGTCGAATGCAGCCAGCCGTTGCTTATCATCCGGCTTTGATTGATTCGGTACAAGCAGATCGGCCTTGTGTATCGCCAGTGCTTTCAAATGCATCGATTTGCCGGGACGAATGGTAAGTTTGGCCAGTTTAGCACCTTCCAGACGTAAACTATGATTGTCCGGGCTCCATGCTTCGGCCTGCAAGTCGTTCAGGCTGAGTTGGGCCAGAGCGACACTGGCATCCAGACCGACATCCAGCCCGGCAAGATTGATTTTTTTCAGGCTTACATTGCCACGATCACCTGTCGCATGTTTCAAATCCGTATGTTTCAAATCCGCATGTTTCAAATCAGTATGTTTCAAATCCGTATGTTTGAAATCAATCTGTTTCACACCCAGCGATTTGATACGGATATGGCGTATAGCAGATTTGGCTGATTGACTCACCGAAGGTGACGCAATATCGGCCATATCTGTTTGCGCAATGAACAAAGACTGACGATTGCCGTCAATGTCTTTGGCGCTGAATTGTTGCAGAGCAAGCTTCGCCACAGCAATATCACCATCCAAACCGATATCCAGTCCGCCGATTTGCATGCCCGCCAAATCCACATCACCCTGCCCGTTAAGCGCATGCTGGATGCGGAGCTTTTTCAAACCTGTCGATTTTACGTGGATACGATTCTTGTCGGCCAGTGCAATACCATCGAATACCAATTCGGATACGTGAATCTGTCGTTTATCATGCTTGTCCTGAAGCTCCAGCCCCTGCAAGGCAAGCGACATCTGTTTTGTCTGGAGTGAGGCAAGAATATCATTGTGATGCATCGAGAAGGTAATTTCAGCCGCCATTGTTACACCGGCAAGCCTGACATGGTAGCCAAAACCGGAGAAAATCGTATCGCCTATCTCGATATGATTCACCATCTTCTGTTGCTGCTTGTGAAGAGCCGAGAGCGACAAATGCAATGATTTTACCGGTAATGAGCAGGCGAACAAAGCGGTTTTTACTTGCACGTTCACCGTATCCAGAACCAGATCATCGACCACAACCAGCCACGGACTTTCCTGTTCGCCAGGCTTGGCATCTGCGTCTGCTGATGCACCCGAAGCAGCATGGATGCCCGCCACCTGCCATAAGCCCTGCTGCTGCAGCACATGTAGATTCGATTTGCTAAGTTTCAGGGTGCGGATATGGACAATATGATGCCATAACGACAACCAATCGAAATCGACACTCAAATGATCAATATTTAAGCCATCACCTGATTTCAGGCCTTCAACAAGCGCTTCGCCGGTGAACAGGTTCAGATCAACATTTGCTATGCGCGCATCATCCACGCCGTGCTGCTGCAACCATGATACAGCGCCTTTCTCAATGGCATAAGGCAATAGCGATAGCAGTCCGCCAATAAAGACGAAAATCAGTGACGCAACAATCAGAAACCTGCGCAGGCGGGATCGGCCTGCACCAGAATCATTGCATGCGCCCTCTACCTCCATCGGGGAATCGCTTACAATACCTCAACTGCCCTGGCGGCAAGCCGGGAACGTTCGCTGGCTTTCAGGGCGATATGACCGCCATGTTCCCAACCGGCAAAGGCAGACACCGCCTGCGTCAAGCCATTGGTGTTAGCGGTCAGGTAAGGTGTATCGATCTGGGCATTGTTGCCGAGTATGACCAGCTTGGAATCTTCGCCCATGCGCGTGACCAGCGTTTTCATCTGATGCGGCGTCAAATTCTGAGCCTCATCAACAATCAACCACGTTTTGGTGAACGTGCGACCGCGCGCATAAGATAATGCTGCAATCTCGATACGATGCTGACCGAGAATATCGGAAATATTCTGCGCCTCATCACCCAGCAGAATCGACAGATTATCGGTAATCGCACCCATCCACGGCTCCAGCTTTTCACGCTCGCTACCGGGCAGAAATCCGATATCCTGACCCATCGGCACAGTAGCGCGCGTAACCAGAATCTTTTCGTACAAACCCATATCCAGCGTCTGGTGCAGGCCGGCCGCCAGGGCCAGCAGCGTTTTTCCGGAACCGGCCAACCCCATCATGGCGACCAAATCCAGATCAGCGTCCATGAGCAGATTCATGGCCATATTCTGTTCCAGATTAAGAGCCTGAATGCCCCAAATGGCATGGCGCTCATGCCGGTAGGAGGTGATATCCTGCAAATGCACCCGGCGCTCATCATCAATCGCAGCACAGCGCATGGCCACTTCGCGCTCACCGGGCAGGATAACAAATGAATTCATGTACGGCAGTTCCATTTCATCCGGCCATGTCACCACAAAATGATTGCCGTGATCATGCTCAGGCACCTCAATATCGGTGGCCATGGTTTCCCATGTGGCAAGATCGAGCCGCACCTTGCCGCTAGGTAGCACCGACAAATCGCTGACCACGCGATCAGAACGGTAATCCTCTGTTTTCAGACCCAGCGCGCGCGCCTTGATACGCAGGTTGATATCTTTGGACACCAGAATGACATGGCGATCAGGGTGTTCCTGTTGCATGGACAGAGACACAGCAATAATACGGTTGTCGCCGCTACCATTGGCCAAAGAATCAGGCAGCACATCAAGGGAGCGATGATTGAGTTCAAAAAACAGCCTGCCGCCACCGGGCAAAGGGCAGCCGAGTGATAAATCATCGCAATCCAGGCTCAGCTCATCGAGTTGTCGTGATGCTTCGCGCACATTGCGCGCCAGTTCATCAAAGCCTTTCTTCACCTTATCCATTTCTTCCAGCACCACAATCGGCAGAATCACATCATGCTCATCAAAGTGCTGTAAAGAGCTCGGATCATGAATAATGACATTGGTGTCCAGAATATAAATCTTACGCTGCTGTTCGTCGGTCAAAACATTCCCCCTGTGCATTGTATATACTGATTGAAACAGACAATGCATATCATGCCACAAGCTGAGAAGTTGTCATACCTTCAATTGTTGTCGAATGGTGCTTGACAGCCGACTTTCCCTCGGCATTATTCGCCTCGTTCTGCGGGTATAGCTCAGTTGGTAGAGCGCGACCTTGCCAAGGTCGAGGTCACCGGTT
>CAJXNE010000015.1 GCA_913056285.1 uncultured Zetaproteobacteria bacterium
TACCGGTCTCCAAAACCGGGTGCTGTGGGTTCGAGTCCCTCCTCGCCTGCCAGTTGTTTTGGATGTGTAAGGGTTTTATAGGAGCTGACAATGAGTCGTGTCGGAGACATACAGAAATTCATGAATGAAGTGAAGGTCGAAACCAAAAAGGTGACATGGCCCGATCGTAAGGAAACGATGCAGGCAACGCTGATGGTGTTTGTGATGGTCATCTTTATTGCCTTGTTTCTGTGGTTGATTGATTCCTCGCTCGGCGCGCTTGTGAAGCAGGTGATTTGATGGCGATGCAATGGTTTGCAGTGCAGGTGTATTCCAACTTTGAGGACAAGGTTGAGAAAAATCTGAGAGAAAATATTGAGCGTGCCGGCCTGAGCGATAAGTTCGGCGACATTATGGTGCCGCGCGAAGAAGTGGTTGAGCTCAGAGATGGGCAAAAGGTGACTTCCCAGCGTAAATTCTTCCCCGGCTATGTGCTGGTTCAGATGGAAATGAACGACGAAACCTGGCATATCGTTAAAGATACGCGTCAGGTCAGTGGGTTCCTGGGTTCCGGCGGCAAGCCGCGCCCGATGCCGCAACGTGAAGTTGATGCGCTGGTACACCAGATTGAAGAAGGCATTGAGCGGCCTAAACCGAAGGTGATGTTTGATGTCGGGGAAGCGGTGCGCGTAATTGATGGGCCGTTCGCATCATTCAACGGCGTTGTTGAAGAAGTGATGGAAGATAAAGCAAAACTGAAAGTGAGCGTTTCAATTTTCGGACGTCCGACGCCGGTAGAACTGGAATATATTCAGGTTGAAAAAGGATAAAGGCACAGCCTTTATCCTGAATGAAAATCAAACCTTTCACAGGAAGTGAAGGGCTTACCGCAAAAAATAAACGCGGGAGCAGCATCAGGGATACTGACTGCGAATAAAGGTGAAGGGCTGGATGCCTGCAACCGGTTGGAGAATAAATAATGGCAAAAAAACTCGATACAATCGTGAAATTGCAGGTGCCTGCCGGCTCTGCAAATCCTGCTCCGCCAGTAGGCCCGGCTCTCGGTCAGGCTGGTGTGAATATCATGGAGTTCTGTAAGGCGTTCAACGCCAAGACACAGGAAATGGAAAAAGGTCTGACGCTGCCGGTTGTGATCAGCGTCTATGCAGACCGTTCCTTTGACTTCGTTATCAAAACCCCGCCTGCATCTGTACTGCTGCTCAAAGCGGCCAAGCTTCAGAAGGGCAGTGGTGAGCCCAACAAGAAAAAAGTCGGCAAAGTTACCAGCGCTCAGATTCGTGAGATCGTAGAAACCAAAATGCCCGATCTGAACTGCTATGATATTGAAGCAGGCATGAAAATTATTGAAGGCACAGCCCGCTCCATGGGTCTGGAAGTCGAAGGCTAAGGGGATAACGATGGCAAAACTAACCAAACGTATGAAAGCTAGCCTCGCAGCCGTTCCGGCTCAGGCGGTTAATGTAAAAGATGCTGTAGACGCGCTATTGGCGCAGCCGGCTACAAAATTTGATGAATCGATTGATGTGGCAATCAAGCTGGGTGTTGATCCACGTCATGCCGATCAGATGGTTCGTGGCTCTATTTCGTTGCCAAATGGTACGGGTAAAACCGTCCGTGTAGCGGTGTTCGCCAAGGGTGCGAAGGCCGAAGAGGCCGAAGCAGCCGGAGCGGATTTTGTTGGTGCTGATGATCTGGTGGCAAAAGTACAGGATGGTTTTATGGACTTTGACCGTGTTGTGGCGACGCCGGATATGATGGCGCAGGTTGGCCGTCTGGGCCGTGTATTGGGCCCGCGTGGTCTGATGCCGAATCCGAAACTGGGAACAGTGACCATGGATGTCACCAAGGCCGTCACGGCGATTAAAGCCGGTCAGATCGAAGTGCGTGTGGACAAGGGTGCTGTGATTCATGCGCCTGTTGGCCGGCGCTCGTTTGATGCCGCCAAACTCAATGAAAATATTGAGTCGCTGTTGGCAGATCTGAATCGTATGAAGCCTGCATCATCGAAAGGTCGCTATATGCTGAGAATGTCAATCTCATCAACCATGGGTGCTGGCATTCGCGTGGATGAAACGACCCTGTAAAGGGTAAACAAGTTTGGCCGGCGTAAGCTGGCCGCGCGTCTACGGACGCACAATGAATCGATATAACTGAGGCTGGCAACAGGCGAAGGATTATCGAAAAAAACGATCCGTCCAAGACTGCAGGAGCCGAGCTCGAACGAGCAAAGCTTAATTGGAGCAATCCTTCCAGCAATAGATGGAGTGCAAGCTCACTTGCGCGGGTCGAAAAGCAAGGGGGTAAATGTGAATAAAAATGACAAACAACGCATTGTCGAAGAACTTCACGCTGCCTGGTCCGAATCAACAGCGGGTGTGGTGACACACTATCGCGGCCTTACGGTTTCCGAAATGGGAGACCTGCGCCGTAGTCTGCATGAAGCAGATGTGTCACTACAGGTGGTCAAGAACACTTTGGCTCGCCGCGCTGCTGAAGGTACGGATTTTACAGCAGCAACAGAGTTGTTCACCGGCCCGGTCGCAATTGCATATGGTAAAGATCCGGTAGGTATGGCCAAAGCCATCTCCGAATTCGCCAAAAAGCATGAAGCGCTCGATGTCAAAGGTGGTGTTCTCGATGGTAAGGCAGTGGATGTGTCCGGTATTAAAGCACTGGCCAGTCTGCCGTCACGCGAAGTTTTGCTCGCCAAAATGCTGGGAAGCATGCAGTCACCAATTTCCGGATTCGTCCGTACATTGGCAGAGGTACCTGCATCCTTCGTTCGCACACTGGCAGCCATTCGCGACCAGAAAGAAGCAGCCTGACCGAAGCGATAAACGCGCAACTATAAATCATTTATCACTAATACTTTTAACTTAATAGCAAGAGGAGCTAAACAAAATGGCAATCACAAAAGATGAATTAATCGAAGCAATCGAAACCATGACCGTACTGGAACTCTCAGAGCTGGTAACAGCTTTGGAAGACAAGTTCGGCGTATCTGCTGCTGCACCTGTAGCAGTGGCTGCTGGTCCTGCTGCGGCTGGCGGCGAAGCTGCTGCTGAAGAGCAGACTGAATTCAATGTTGTTCTGACAAGTGCAGGCGACAAGAAGATTCAGGTCATCAAGGCAGTTCGTGAAATCACAGGTCTGGGTCTGAAAGAAGCCAAGGCTATGGTTGACGGCGCACCGGGCAACGTCAAAGAAGGCGTTTCCAAGGATGAAGCTGAAGATATCAAGGGTAAGCTGGAAGCAGCAGGCGCATCTGTAGAGCTGAAGTAAGCTTTACTCATTGTTCCGCTTTCACACCCAACGCGCATGGATTTTTCCACACCGTGATAAGAAATATTATCACAGGGTGGTAAAATCATGCAGGCGCGTTGTTTGTTTGACGTAAAATGAATCAGGCTGATCCCCGGTGGCGCAAGCTGCCGGGGCTTGGTCTTTTTCGCGTTTGATTCAATCAGTAAAAAATCAGTTTAACGTCCGAGGTTAACATGGCCAAGCAAGCATCACTCAAACGTATCCGCAAGAATTTTGGAGCGATCCAGTCACCGATCGATATGCCCAATATGCTGGCATTGCAGACGGAGTCCTACCACGAATTTATGGGTTATGGCGAAGCGGTAAATGATTCTCGCCTGTCCAAGGTGTTCCAGTCCGTGTTTCCGGTGCGCGATTATGCCGGTAATGCTGAGCTGGGGTTTGAAGGCTTTGAGTATAGCCCGCCGCGTTACGATCAGGACGAATGCCGACGTCGCGATTTAACCTTTGCGCTACCGGTTAAAGTGAAGCTACGGCTGAAAATTTTTGAGTCGGATGGCCATTCCCGCAAAAACCGCAAGGTGCGCGAAGTGCGTGACCAGTCTGTCTATATGGGTGAAATTCCCAATATGACCGAGTTTGGCTCGTTCATCATCAATGGTACGGAGCGCGCGATTGTATCCCAGATGCACCGCTCTCCGGGTGTGTTCTTCGATCATGATAAAGGCAAAACCCACGCATCAGGGAAATTCCTGTTCAAGGCCCGTGTGATTCCTTATCGCGGTTCCTGGCTGGATTTCGAATTTGATGCCAAGGATCATGTGAACTTCCGTATCGATCTGCGTCGCAAGATGCCATCGGGTATTTTGCTCAAGGCGCTTGGTTTGACCACGCAGGAAATTCTGGATCGTTTTTATCAGCGTCGCACCTATCGCTTTTACAAAAAAGGCATTCAGGTCAAGTTTGAGGCCGACAAATTCCTTGGCACACGTGCTGTGACTGCGATCAAAATTGGCAACAAAAATATCGTGGCTGAAGGTAAAAAATTCACCAAACTGGCCATCAAACGTTTAACTGAAGCCGATGTGAAATGGATTGACGTACCACTGGAAACCGTGATTGGTGAAGTGGCCGCCGAGCCGATTCTGATTGATGGCGGCGAGATTCTGATTGACCATAACCACGAACTGACCGAAGAGTCTATTTCTGCCTTGCAGGGCGCTGGTATCAAGCAGTTTGACTGTCTGTTGATTGATGCATCGGTGCGCGGCCCGTGGCTGGCCGATACCTTGCGCCTCGATATGGTGCAGTCGCGTGAAGAAGCCCGTGTTGAAATTTATCGCATGATGCGCCCTGGTGAGCCGCCAACGGTGGAAACCGCCCGTGCGCTGTTTGAATCGCTGTTTTATGATAAGTCCCGTTATGATCTCTCCCGTGTCGGTCGTATGAAGTTGAATTCGCGTCTCGACATTAGCGATGATGATGTGCCGCTGGATCAGGGCACGCTGCGCGTAGAAGATATTCTGATGACGCTGGATACCTTACTCAATCTGCGCGATGGTATTGGTGAAGTTGATGATATCGATCACTTGGGCAATCGTCGCCTGCGTTCTGTCGGTGAGCTGTTGGAAAACCAGATTCGTGTTGGTCTGGTGCGCATGGAGCGTGCTATTCGTGAGCGTTTGAGTTCCGGCGATCTGACTGAAATGATGCCATCGGACGTAGTGAATGCGAAACCGCTGATTGCTTCTGTGAAAGAGTTTTTCGGTTCGTCCCAGCTGTCCCAGTTTATGGATCAGACCAATCCGTTGTCCGAAGTGACGCATAAACGTCGTTTATCGGCGCTTGGCCCCGGTGGTTTGTCGCGTGAGCGCGCCGGTTTTGAAGTGCGAGATGTACATCCGACCCATTATGGCCGTCTGTGCCCGATTGAAACGCCGGAAGGTCCGAATATCGGCCTGATTAACTCGCTGGCGACGTATGCCAAGGTGAATGATTTTGGATTCCTGGAGTCACCTTATCGCAAAGTGGTGGACGGCAAGGCTACCGATGATGTGGATTACCTTTCCGCTATTGATGAAGCTACGCCAGTCATTGCTCAGGCGAATGCTGTTATCGACGATAATGGCTGCTTTGTTGCCGATCTGGTGCAATGCCGACAGAACGGCGAATTTATTATGGCGGTCCCTACTGATATTGATTACATGGATGTATCGCCAAGTCAGGTGATTTCCGTTGGTGCCGGGCTCATTCCATTCCTTGAGCATGATGATGCTAACCGGGCCTTGATGGGTGCGAACATGCAGCGTCAGGCCGTGCCACTGTTGCGTTCCGAGAAGCCTCTGGTCGGTACCGGCATGGAAGCGCCATTGGCGCGCGATTCCGGTGTTTCTCAAGTTGCACGTCGCGGCGGTGTTATCGAACGTGTTGATGGCGGTCGAATCGTTGTCAGAGCCAATGATGATGAGCAGGTTGAAGGCGAACCGGGCGTGGATATCTATCGCTTGTTCAAATATCGCCGCTCCAATCAGAACACCTGTTTTAACCAGCGCCCGCTGGTGAAGATGGGCGAACTGGTAGCCAAGGGTGATATTATTGCCGATGGACCGTCCACCGATATGGGCGAGTTGTCGTTGGGCCGCAATGCGCTGGTAGCGTTGATGCCATGGCGCGGCTACAACTTCGAGGATGCGATTGTTATCAACGAGAAGCTGGTCAAGGATGATGTCTATACCTCCATCCATATCGAAGAGTTTGAAGCGGTCGCACGTGATACCAAGCTGGGCGAAGAAGAAATCACCCGTGATATTCCGAATGTTGGCGAAGATGCGCTGCGTCATCTGGATGATTGCGGCATTGCCTACATTGGCGCGGAAGTGAAGCAGGGTGATATCCTGGTTGGCAAGATTACGCCGAAGGGTGAAACGCAGCTGTCACCTGAAGAAAAATTACTGCGCGCCATCTTTGGTGAGAAAGCATCGGATGTACGTGATACCTCCATGCGTATCAAACCGGGTAATGAAGGCGTTGTCGTTGATGTGCAGGTATTTACCCGCCGTGGCGATGAAAAGGATGATCGCGCCAAAGCGATTGAAGAAGCTTCGATTGAGCAGTTATATGGTGATAAGGAAGATGAGCGCCGTATTCTGGAATCCAATGCAGTCAGCCGTTTGCAGTCATTGTTGGTGGGCCAGACGGCAGCCATGTTTAAGGGGCTGAAAAATGGCCAGGTTATCACGGACAAAGATATTGAAGCGCTGAGTTTGCGCGATCTGTCCGGGGTATCTGTACAGGATGATGCGGTCAATGAACGACTGGCCGAGATTCATGCATCGATGGACAAGGAACGTGGCAAGCTGGAATCGCGTTTTGAAGAAAAAGTTGCCAAGGTGCGCGAAGGTTCTGAACTGAAGCCGGGCGTTATCAAGGTGGTCAAGGTGTTCGTGGCTGTGAAACGCAAGTTGCAGCCGGGTGATAAGATGGCCGGACGTCATGGTAACAAGGGCGTGATTTCCATTATTGTGCCTGAAGAAGATATGCCGTTTACCGAAGATGGTACGCCGATGGATATCTGTTTGAATCCGCTGGGTGTGCCGTCACGTATGAATATCGGGCAAATTTTTGAAATTCATATGGGTTGGGCCGCCAGCGCACTGGGTAAACAGATTGAGGCTATGCTGAAGCGCGGGGCTGCAACTGATCAGTTGAAAGGATTCCTGCTTGATGCCTATGGTGAAGATCAGGCAGCCAGTAAGGATATCGAAGGCATGGACGAAGAGTCTCTGATCGAACTGGCAAATAACCTCAAAGGCGGCATTCCGATAGCTACGCCTGCATTTGATGGCGCCAAAGAATCACATATCAAACGCATGCTGAAATTGGCTGGTATCCCTGAATCTGGTCAGACTACCCTGTATGACGGCCGTAGCGGAGAAGCCTTTGATCGTCCGGTCACCATCGGCCATATGTATATTCTGAAACTGCACCATCTGGTGGATGAGAAGATTCATGCCCGTTCAACCGGCCCGTACTCGCTGGTCACCCAGCAACCGCTCGGCGGTAAGGCGCAGTTCGGCGGCCAGCGCTTCGGTGAGATGGAAGTGTGGGCGTTGGAAGCCTATGGCGCGGCTTACACCTTGCAGGAAATGCTGACTGTGAAGTCGGATGATGTGCAGGGCCGCACCAAGATGTACGAATCGATTGTTCGTGGCGATATGTCGTTTGATGCCGGAATTCCGGAATCATTCAACGTCATGACCAAGGAATTGAATGCACTGGGTATTGACCTGTCTATGGTCAAACGCCCGTCCGAGAACGAAGGAGAATAAGCCATGCAAGAACTGCTTAGAATGTTCCAGAAGCCGTCCAGTATCGAAGATTTCGATGGATTGCGCGTCGGGCTTGCCAGCCCGGAAAAAATTCGTTCATGGTCATATGGCGAGGTCAAAAAGCCAGAGACGATTAACTATCGCACCTTCAAACCGGAGCGCGATGGCTTGTTCTGCGCCAAAATCTTTGGGCCGATCAAGGATTACGAGTGTTTGTGCGGTAAATACAAGCGCCTGAAACATCGCGGCGTGGTGTGTGAAAAATGTTCGGTTGAAGTGATTCAGTCGAAAGTGCGTCGCGAACGTATGGGCCATATTGATCTAGCTGCGCCGGTAGCGCATATCTGGTTTTTGAAGAGCCTGCCGTCCCGCATTGGCCTGCTGCTCGATAAAACCCTGAAAGAACTGGAACGCGTGCTCTATTTCGAGTCTTATATCGTGCTTGATCCGGGCTTAACCAGTCTGGAACAGTTCCAGATTATGACCGAAGAAGAATATATCGAGGCATTTGAAGAATACGGCGAAGAATTCCGTGCCAGCATGGGTGCGGAAGCATTGCAGGAAATGCTGAAAAATATTGATCTGGATGAAGAGCGCCAATCGTTACGGGCTCAGATTCTAGCCACCAAAGCAGTGACCAAGCTGACCAAGCTGACCAAGCGCCTGTCCACGGTTGAGGCTATGCTCGGCTCCGGAAATCGTCCTGAATGGATGGTACTGAATGTGATCCCGGTATTGCCGCCGGAAATTCGTCCGCTTGTGCCTTTGGATGGCGGTCGTTTCGCCACTTCGGATTTGAATGATCTGTATCGTCGCGTCATCAATCGTAACAATCGTCTTAAACGGCTGTTGGAACTCAATGCGCCTGAAATCATCACGCGTAATGAAAAGCGTATGTTGCAGGAATCTGTCGATGCGCTGTTCGATAATGATCGCCGCAGCAAACCGATTACCGGTAATAACCGACGTCCGTTGAAATCATTGTCCAATGTCATTAAGGGCAAGCAGGGTCGTTTCCGTCAGAATCTGCTTGGTAAACGGGTGGATTATTCCGGTCGTTCCGTCATCGTGGTTGGCCCTGATTTGAAGCTGCATCAGTGTGGCCTGCCCAAGAAGATGGCATTGGAGCTGTTCAAGCCGTTTATCTACAACAAACTTGAATTGCGCGGCTTGGCCAACACCATTAAGGCATCCAAGAAACTCGTGGAACAGGGCATCCCGGAAGTATGGGATATTCTGGCCGAAGTGATTCATCAGCATCCGGTCATGCTCAACCGTGCGCCAACGCTGCATAGACTTGGCATCCAGGCTTTTGAACCGGTATTGGTGGAAGGCAAGGCTATTCGCCTGCATCCGCTGGTCTGTACGGCGTTTAACGCTGACTTCGACGGCGACCAAATGGCTGTGCATGTACCATTGTCAGTTGAAGCGCAGACTGAAACGCGTGCGCTTATGTTGTCCACCAATAACATCCTGTCGCCAGCTACCGGCAAGCCGGTGATTGTGCCGACGCAGGATATGGTATTGGGCATCTATTATTTGAGCCGCGAGCGACCCTTTGGCAAGGGTGAGGGCATGGTCTTTGCTTCGCCGGATGAAGTACTCAGGGCATTGGATGCCAAAGCGACCGAATTGCACACGCGCATCGTTTGCAGAATTCGTGGCAAACGTGAAAAAACAACGGTTGGACGTGCGATTCTGTCCACCATTCTGCCATCTGAAATGGAATTCTCCTGCATTAATCGTGAGTTGACCAAAAAGGATGTGGCGCAGCTGATAGAAGACTGCTATCGCCTTGCTGGCAATAAGGCCACCGTGCTGTTGGCTGACCGTCTGAAAGTGCTTGGTTACAACTATGCCACCAAATCCGGTACCTCATTTGGGCTCGATGACGTGGTGGTACCGGACAGCAAAGCAAGTGTCGTGGCTACAACGGAAGCTGATGTGGCCAAGGTGCTGAATCAGTATGCCAATGGTCTGATTACAGCCGGCGAACGCTATAACAAGGTGGTCGATTTATGGACGCATACGACTGATACCGTAGCGCGTGCCATGATGGATAATTTGTCCACTGAAGTGCAGAGCAGTGCCGATGGCACACAGACAGAAGAATTCAAATCGTTTAACCCGGTCTATATGATGGCCGATTCCGGCGCGCGTGGTTCGGCTCAGCAGATTCGTCAGTTGGCCGGTATGCGTGGTCTGATGGCCAAGCCGGATGGTTCGATTATCGAAACGCCGATTACCGCGAACTTCCGCGAAGGTTTAACTATTCTGCAATACTTCATCTCCACCCATGGTGCTCGTAAAGGCCTGGCAGATACGGCGTTGAAAACCGCAAACTCCGGTTACTTGACCCGGCGTCTGGTGGATGTAGCCCAGGATGCTGTGGTGCGCGAGCAGGATTGCGGCACTACGGCAGGTGTTACACTGACTGCGCTGGTCGAAGGCGGTGAAGTGATTGAGCCCTTGTACGAACGCGTGCTTGGTCGCGTCTTGCTGGAAAACGCCGTTGATCCGATTTCGGGTGATGAAGTGGCTCCGGCTGGTGCCATGGTCAATGAAGAACTGGCTGAAAAAATAGATGCAGCCGGTATTGAAGTGGTGCGCATCCGTTCCGTGCTGACCTGTGAAGCTGAAGAAGGCGTTTGCGCCAACTGCTATGGCCGTGATTTGGGTCATGGCACTCCGGTAGGCATTGGCGAGACGGTTGGCGTGATTGCCGCCCAGTCCATTGGTGAACCGGGCACGCAGTTAACCATGCGCACATTCCATGTCGGTGGTACGGCCTCCCGTTCTGCCGAGCAAGCGCATGTGGAAGCAAAATTCGGTGGCGTCGCCAAGCTGGAAGAGGCGATTACCGTGACTGATACGCATGGTGCCGAGATTGTGATTAACCGTCATACCGAGGTTATCATCAATGATGCCCAGGGTAAGGAGATGGAACGCCACCGTATTCCGTATGGCGCGCATCTGCTGGTGAAAGATGGCGCGGCAAGCAAGGCCGGCGAAAAACTGGCCGATTGGGATCCATATACTATGCCGCTGATTGCCGAGACCGACGGGCGTATTCGCTTTGTTGATCTGGAAGAAGGCATCACCATGCACGAGCAGTCCGATGAAGTCACCGGCTTGTCGAGCCATGTGGTGACACAGCAGGCAGGTACCCGTAAGGATGCACTTCGCCCTCAGATTCAACTGGTTGATCCGAAAGATCCGGATGGCGATCCGATTGTGTTGGCACGTACCAATACACCGGCGCGTTATTTCCTGTCTCCGGGCGCTATCATGAATGTGGAGAACGAAACCGAAGTGAAGGCGGGTGATGTATTGGCACGCATTCCGCGTGAAGCCGGCAAGACCAAGGATATTACCGGTGGTTTGCCTCGCGTGGTTGAATTGTTCGAAGCGCGTAAGCCCAAGAATCTGGCTTTCATTGCCGGTGCTGATGGCGTGATTTCCTTCGGTAAGGATATTCGCGGCAAGCGCCGTGTTTATGTTGAGCCTGCCGATGGCTCTGATCAGCTGGAATATCAGATTCCGAAAGGCTCCCAGATTCTGGTGCAGGAAGGCGATCGCGTACGTCGTGGCGAGCGATTGATGGAAGGCTCCCCGGCCCCGCAGGATATTCTGAAGGTGCTGGGCGTGGAAGCGCTGGCCAACTACCTGACCGATGAAATTCAGGAGGTCTATCGTTTACAGGGCGTGAAGATCAACGATAAACATATCGAAGTGATCGCCCGTCAGATGATGCGCAAGGTTCAGATTATCGATCCGGGCCAATCGGAATATGTGGCTGGTGAGCAGCCGGTTCGAAAGCATGTTTTGCAGACCAATCGTAAGCTGGCTGCAGCAGGCAAGGCGCCAGCTACATTCGAGCCGATTCTGCTGGGTATTACCAAGTCATCACTGAGTACCGACTCGTTTATTTCAGCTGCATCGTTCCAGGAGACCACGCGCGTGATCACTGAAGCGGCATTGGCAGGTAAGGTTGATTGGCTGATGGGCCTGAAAGAGAATGTCATTCTCGGCCGCTTGCTACCAGCCGGAACCGGGCTTGCTACGCGTAATGCACCCAAGCCTGTAGCTGAAGCGGATGCCGAAGATGTGAGTGAGGCTGCTCCCGACATCGAAGTTCTGGAAGAGCTCACTCAGGTTATTGATGATAGTAGCGAGGAAGATAGCGTCGCCGACAAGGCTGCTTAGACCTAGCATAACACAAGCAAGGAAAGGGGTGCCATTGGCACCCCTTTCTTCGTTTTTCCTGGGCAAACGAAGGTGAAAGGCTGATGGGAAGCATGCTGTATTGCATTCTGATGTCGAAGGTGAAGTGTTACCGTATCTCGGTGCCTTTGCATCAATCTATCAAACGGGTGATTTATGAGTTCTAAAGCAGTTGCAATCATGGTTTCAGGGCGCGGCAGTAATTTGGCTGTTATCCTTGAAGCGGTTGCAGTGGGCACATGCCCGGTGGATGTGCAACTGGTGATCTCCAATAAAGCCGATGCACCGGCTCTGAACATTGCCAGGCAGGCAGGTGTGCCACATGTGGTGTATCTGAATCCGAAAGATTATGAAGAACGTGCCAGTTTCGATGCCGCCTGCGCCGACCTGATCGACAAGCATGCTTGTCAATGGATTGTACTGGCTGGCTATATGCGCATTCTGTCCTCTTTTTTTGTGCGCCGGTTCGTAGGCCGTATCATCAATATTCATCCGGCTATTCTGCCGGCTTTTCCCGGCGCACATGCAGTTGAGGATGCACTGACTTACGGCGTCAAAGTATCCGGTTGTACGGTGCATCTGGTAGATGAAGTGCTTGATGGCGGCCCTGTTCTGGCTCAGGCAGTTGTGCCGGTGCATGATGACGACACAAGAGATTCCTTACATGCCCGCATCCAGAAAGAAGAGCACAGAATTTATCCGGCAACACTTAAGAGAATGGTGGAGTGCGGATTTACAATTGTGGGTCGCAAAGTCGTTTGGAATACGAAAACCTGAAGTAGCTATTCAGCTCGCCACTGATTTGTCCGGCCGCTGCGGTTCTAGAAAACGTAGCTAAACGCATCTTGTGCGGTAAATCACAGTATAGCCTCCCTTTTTTACCATATTTCGCCATATCTGATCAGGCATGTATGGAGGGAGCTGGTTATGTGGATTCACAAATTGCGAACGATGTTGTTGCCTGGCATGGCAGTTATATCACTACTGGGGCTTTCGGCATGTGCCACGCATAGCAATCCTGTTTATCTGGAACAGAGCCAGCCGCAAAGCCTGAGGGTGATCGGTTTGCCACTGGTTGAAGATAATAAGCGGCTTGATGTTCGGAGGGAAAACCCGGTCTATGCAATCATTGGCATCAGCGCCAAGGCTGTGCAACAAGTCGCACGGGAAATTCATCGGATTAAATATCAGGATGCCAACCCTGCATTACACCAATATTGCGTGAAAACCATGCGGCAAGGTATCAAAAAGCGATTACGCAAACTGGGGTATCGCGTCGTTGATCTGAACATGACGTACTGGCAGGCGCAAAAAGCTTTTCGGAAAAAAGATAAACGCATGGAGGGCATGGATGCGCTCTTGAGAGTGCACATCAAACGCTTCGGTTATTTTTCTGCTTCTCCTTATAAACCCTATCGCCCCGGTATGGTGGTGACGGCTGATTTGCTATCCATGCAAAATCGTAAACTGCTTTCCTCCAATGTTTATAATGTCGGGTATGATCGAAAAGATATATCGAATTTTGAATTTGAGGTTAGTTATATGACGCATATTCATGTGGCAGATAAGCGCTACTTCTACCGTGATTTCAAGACGCTCATGCGGCATGCCAAAGCCAGCTCAAAAGGTTTGAAGTTTGTAGCCGGAGTGGCTGCAGAGAGCGTGGCCGGTGATTTGAGAAAGCGGAGCAGACGCTATACTGTGGCCAGTAACTAAGCTCATTACCTTCCACTCAGCATAGACAAAACCAAACAAGAATGAACCACAAAGGCGCAAAGAAAACAGGATGGTTAGTCTTTCCTTTGGTTCTTTGTGATGGGATGTTTTGTGGCTTTGTAGAAGATATGATGCTGACAGCAGTAAGCATCAGCCTACCGAGTCCTGGAGCATATGCGCCAGGCGTTTTTTGTGGTTTGCATCGGCATTGGACAGCGGCAGGCGAACATAAAAGGATGAACCTTCTCCAAGCGTGCTTTCTACTCTGAGTTCACCACTATGAGCATCCACAATACGCTTGCAGATGGCCAGCCCCAGGCCGGCACCCTCGCCTTCTTTGCGGCAGCGGGCATCATCAGCGCGATAAAATCTGTCAAATAGCCGCTGTTGCTGTTCGGCAGCAATGCCTGGCCCCTCATCACGAATGCATAGAATAGCTGAATTATCTTCGGCCCAGGCATGTAACTGGATGCTGGAGTGCTCAGGTGCATGCTTAAAAGCATTGGATAACAGGTTCATCACCGTCCGTTCGAGTTGGCTGCTCTCCCCCATAATCTCGAGTCCATCTTCAATTTGCATATCAAGTTTTACATGCTGGCTATCAAACAGAATCAGGTGCTGCTGACCGACTTCCTGCAATAGTAACGACAAATCAACAGGCGTTTGTACGATTTCCAGCTGACCGGCATCGGCGCGTGCCAGCGTCAGCAAATCGTTGACGATACGTTGGATGCGGTCAATCGTACCCAGTTGCTGGCGCAGAATGTGCTGGTATTCATCTTCGCTTCGCGGGTGACGCAGCGCAACTTCGATTTCCCCCTTGAGGATGGTCAGTGGCAGGCGCAGTTCATGCGAAGCGTCGGCAGTAAATCGCTTCTGGGCCTGAAAACTGGCCTCCAGATCGGTGAACATCTTGTTCAATACCCGTACCAGAATCTGGATTTCCTTGTCCTGTGATTTGGACTTCAATCGTCGGGTCAAATCGCCGGCAGCCACGCCTCGGGCCGTGCTGGTTATTTCATGAATCGGTTCCAGAGCGCGTTTGGCCATGTAGTACCCGGCACCCGCACTGATGACAATGGAAATCAGGCCAAGGATACCTCCGACGATATACAGCAGGTTGAAAACGGCGCGAATATCCGCCGTGTTGTGTCCCAGCATCAGGGTGGCGACAGTTTTTCCTGAAATGTGGATAGGGAATGCAATCACGCGCACATTGGCCTTGTTGAGCAGCGACTCTGTTGAGGCAAATGATGGGGTGTTGGTGCGAAATGCATGGCCAAGGGCGCGACTGACATCATTACCCCCTTTATCGATAAGAGAGCGGTCGGAACGAAACAAAATACGGCCATTGGAAGCAACCAGTTGCATGGCGCCGGGGTAATGGTCGGCAAAGCTGCCCAGATGTCCGGACCAGAAATAAAAGGGGGAGCTTTCCAGCTCATTGGCCAGCGAGGTGGCCTGTTCCATTAATTGCTCATCCAGTTCGTGATAAACCCGATTGGAAAGCGTGGAGTATAGTACTACCGCTGCAAACAGCAGGATCCCGAATTCCAGAGAAATATAGAGCATGGCCAATCTGCCGCGAAAGGTGCGGAGGATATTGGAGCGTATCCAGTAAACGATGCCTGTTGAGCGAATGGTCAGAATCCTGGTTGCTTAGTCAGGCAGGCGGAGATTCATCGCTGAGCAGATAGCCCTGCCCCCGCAGGGTGTGCAGTAATGGCGGTTCAAAGCCTTTGTCGATTTTGGACCGCAAATGGCTGACATAGACGTCAATCACATTGCTTTCCGGGTCGAAATTCATATCCCAGACATGTTCGCCGATGAGCGTGCGTGATAACACCTTACCCTGATTGCGCAACAGGTATTCCAGCAGCGCGTATTCCTTGGTGGTCAGGCGAATGGCTTTGTCAGTGCGCGAAACGCGACGGCTGATGGGATCAAGTTCCAGGTCGAGCAGTTTGAGCACTGGTGACTTGCTTTCCGATTGTCTGCGCAACAGGGCACGTACGCGCGCCAGCAGTTCTTCAAAGGCAAATGGTTTGGCCAGATAATCATCAGCTCCGGCATCCAGACCGCGCACTTTATCTTCAATTGAATCGCGCGCGGTAAGCATCAGCACTGGCGTGGCATCACCGCTGGCGCGCAGCTCGCGGCAGACCGCAATGCCGTTTTTCTTCGGTAACATCAGGTCAAGCAGAATCAGGTCATAATCATTGACTTCGGCCAGAAATTCGCCGTCCTCGCCGTCGTAAGATACATCGACAGCGTGGCCTTCCTCTTTCAGGCCTTTCTGAATAAAGTGTGCAACACGCTCTTCGTCTTCAACTACCAGAATCTTCATGCGGCTTAGTGTAGCATTGAACCCGGGCATGCGGAAAGCATGGATAAGGAGGCGGCAGCAATGGATTACCGGATGATTAGCAAACAACGGGCGTATCAAGGCTTTTTTGCGATGGATAAATACACCCTGGAGCATGATTGTTTTGGCGGAGGGCGCATGCAGATATGCCGTGAGAATATGGAACGCGGCGATGCTGCTGCCATTCTGCTCTACGATTCAGCGGTGGATGAAGTGTTATTGCTCGAGCAATTTCGCATTGGTCCTGCGGTGCGCAAGGAAAATCCGTGGCTGATTGAAATTGTGGCCGGCATGATTGATGCTGGCGAAACAGCTGAACAGGCGATTATCCGGGAAGCGCAGGAGGAGGCCGGGTTTGTTCCCTCTGAAGTAACATTTCTCGGCCGCTATTATACGACGCCCGGCGCCTGTTCAGAACGCATCGATTTGTTTTTGGGCAAGGTGGATAAACACAGTCCGGTCAGTGCGGGTGGCGGTTGTGCAGAAGAACATGAAGATATTCGTAGCTTCTGGGTATCGCGCCAGGCGGCATTACAGATGCTGGCGGAAGGTAAAATCGGTTCCGGTGCGCCCATGCTGGCACTGTTGTTAGCCTTTGGTTGGAAGGGTGTTATTTGAGCAATGCCACCAACACGATGATTTGTGTCGTGGCTCAAGGTTTTTGGTTCCGGCTTTGCTGGGTTAGGGGTGCTGATTACAGGCACCCTGCCTGTAATCAGTTCGCCCATCCTCAGCGCTAGGCGACTCCGATGGCTTCACGCCATGCCAGCGCCAGGCGAAATTCATCATTGCTCAACTCAACAGATAAATCGCGTTTTATTTCGGTCAGTGATGCGTAGGGGTCTGCATCGTCCAGTTCCTTCATCAGGGTATCAAAATCATCGCCGATAAAAGCGGGCACATCAATAAACTGACCCGCCCGAATGATGGCGACATAATGTTTAAGCACGGTTGTGTCACTCACGCCTTGTGCTGCTGCAATATCCTGCAGGCTAACCCCTTTGCGATACTGAGCCAGAATATAGGTCTGTGTTTCATTCAGGCCCGGCCCCTTTGCAATCAGCATGGGGATTTCTTTGCCTCCGCGTTTGGCAGCTTTGCCATCGCCACTGGCGACATGTTTGTCGATCACAGCGATAAACGCCGAGCCATATTGTTCCAGCTTATGCTGCCCAACGCCGCTGATGCGGCGCAGGGCGTCTTCAGTGACCGGTTTGCGCTGGCTCATTTCGGTCAGCGTTACATCGCTAAACACGACATGCGGCGGCACATCTTCCTGTTCGGCCAGTTCCTCCCGCAACAGAGCCAGTTTTTTGAATAGCGCTTCATCGCGCGGTGTGCCAAGGCGCTTGAAATGGCGCCGGATGCCCGGTTGATATTTGGCTAGCATAATGGGTTCGCCGGTGCCTATATGTTCCGCTTTCTTTGTGGGCAGCATGGCGGCGCGCCTGGATACATCCTGAATAAAATAACCGTGATGCACCAGCTGACGCAGAATGGATGTCCATTCATCGGCATTCACATCGGCGCCTGTACCGTGGCTCTTCAGTTGATCGTGTTTGTGCTCCAGAATCCGCGCATTTTTTGAGCCGCGCAGTACATCGACAATATAACCCATGCCAAAATTGCCATTGACTTCACGTACGCATTGCAATGCCGCCTCGGCGAACTCCGTTGCATCATACGTTTCCGGTGGATCGAGGCAGATATCGCAATTGCCGCAAGGCTCATCCAGCGCTTCGCCGAAATAGCCCAGCAGTACGCGGCGGCGGCAGGTCAACGCCTCAGAAAATGCAACCATGCTGTTGAGCTTATGCACTTCGACACGCCGCTGATCTATATTTTCCACATTTTCAATCAGACGACGCACCAGATTCACATCGCCGGAGCCGTACAACATCAGTGCTTCAGATTCCAGACCGTCACGACCGGCTCGACCGGTTTCCTGATAATAGGATTCAATGCTCTTGGGCAAATCGTGGTGAATGACAAAGCGCACATTGGGCTTATCCACGCCCATGCCAAAGGCAATCGTGGCGACAATCACTTTCACACGATCACGCAGGAAATCATCCTGCACCTTTTCACGCGATCGGCCGGGAATGCCGGCATGATAGGCGGCGGCTCTGATGCCATGGCGTTGCAGGTTTACAGCCAAATCTTCCACCCGTTTCCTGGACAGGCAATAGATCACGCCCGAGCAATTCGGCCAGCCTTCCAGAAATTGCAGGATCTGGGTCAATGGCTGCCGTTTTTCAGCTACCAGATAGCGGATATTAGGGCGATCAAAGCTGGCGACAAAACGTTTGGCTTTGCCCAGATTGAGGCGGTCACTGATATCTTCACGGGTGTGTTCATCGGCAGTTGCGGTCAGCGCCAGCATGGGCAAGTTCGGGAAAATGTCGCGCAATTCACCGAGTCGCACATATTCAGGCCGGAAATCATGGCCCCATTGCGATACGCAATGCGCCTCATCAATCGCAAACATGGCCAGTTTTACATTTTCCAGCTTGGCCAGAAACCCTTTTGAGAGCAGGCGTTCAGGCGCCACATACAGCAGATCAAGGTCACCGGATTCAAATCGTTCCAGTACCTCCTTGGCTTCGGCGGCTTTCAGTGATGAATTGTAGTATGCGGCTTTAACGCCACAGGCTGTTAAGGCATCGACCTGATCCTTCATTAAAGAAATCAACGGCGAAACCACAATGCCGGTACCATCGCGCATCATTGCGGGTATCTGATAACACAAAGACTTTCCGCCTCCGGTAGGCATCAGCACAAAGGCATCTTTACCATCCATCAGTGTGCAGATGATCTCTTCCTGCATGGGCCGGAATGCATCATAGCCAAAGGTCTCTTGCAGTACGTTGCGAGCTTGTTGTTTCACTTTCTTGGTTGCCATTTTCATCCTTTCCTCAGGGGCGGAACCCTGCTATTGACCGGAAACCTGTTGGTTGCCGATCCAGTATCTTTATAATTTTACGTGTAAATAATCGATGTTTGCACGGGTGTAACGCGGCGTTTTCAGCGTCACCATAGTGATTGCAACAGAAACGTATCAAATAATCAAGTTTTTTATGTATCAAGAACTATTATAGCTTTAAACTTTTTCATGGCGATTGCTTCAAGTTGACCCACACGTATTGAAGCTATAGAGACATTACTTTCGCTAAATTTCTTTTCGCTTGAGCCAAGCGTTTTTTTGCGTTATCAAAATCATGCTCTGCTTCGGCAATTTCATGGATTGCCATTTCGATATCAGAACCGGACAACCAATCTCGTATAACCGATATATCACCTTTGTTGTTGCTTACAATGTTATCTGATTCGCCGCGAAATATGGACATTCTATGTTTACAGAGTTGGCCATGTTTCCCTGCTGGGCATGTGCAAAATGCACTGAGGTTGCCTTCATTTAAAATAAAGCTAACTCTATAGGGATTGATAGAACTTCCTTGTACCAGAAACTGTATCATGGGTTTCTCCATGACGAAGCTATAGTAAAGCCATGACTGGCTACCCTAAACATACTTTTTTTTGTATTCTGACCTGGTGTATAGACAGCCGATTTAATGAGCTCGGTCAACTCATCAGTGTTGTCCAAAGTCAAAGGAAAAAGTGCGATCTCAACTGTTGGGGCAATAGTTTCACAATCAGGCAAGCCCGCATCTTTTGGCAATAATATTATTGGCTCTTTCGTATGCAGGTGCGGACTCAGTACAGCGTTAATCTTTTGATATTTTAACTTGGAAACGGAATTTGACATATCTCTGGGCAATACAAATGTTAAAGATCCACTAGCGAGATTGATTATTTGATTCGGCATCACCTTCAGCATTCGCATGATTTGTTTTAATCTGATGGGAAGAGGAGGATCAGCCTTCGCTTCAAGAAGGCCCAGGTTCCCCTTCCATAATGCTGAATAGAGTTTTCCTTGAGTCGTGGTAATTGAAACAGGCTTTTTCAGTTTTTTATACAGGTCAACCCTGACTTCAGAAACCCAGTTTTTTTCAAACACTGCTCCGGCACCTTTCGCTGCACTACTGGAGCGAGCTGGATACCTTATCTGCAAGGCAGAAGCCCCTCTGTCAAATGCCGTACTCCAGCATTTTTTATACGCCAAGGGGGAGTCATATAGAATATCACCCTCTTCGAATCTACATAAGTTGACTGCATCAGAAAATGCAAGGGGAACAGCCCAACTGAATGATGGGAAAAATTTACTCATAATAATACACCTTGTTTAGGCGCTTCTGTACGCTTATCCCCTAGCATGCTCAGGAAGGTTTGTTCATCAATAACTTTCACACCCAGCGTATTCGCCTTGTCTAGCTTTGAGCCCGCCTCCATCCCGGCAATTAGCAAATCGGTATTTTTGGAAACAGAGCCAGTTGGCTTGGCCCCCAAGAGCCTTAGTCTTTCTTTTGCATCCGCTCTGGACATCGCTTTGAGTGTTCCGGTCACAACAACATTTTTTCCTCGTAATTCGTTGTCAGTAACATTCAGTGTGAATTCCTCTTCACTGGGCCATAGCCCATTGTTTCTGAAGGATTCCAGCACATCAAGGTTATGCGCTTCTTCAAAAAAAGACTTGATACTCTTCGCTATCACGCTGTTTTGGCTGAGCGCTCTATCTGAATCTTGCTGCTGAGAACGCTCCGAGAAACTGGAGTATATTTCGCCGATATCCGATGAGATTAAGCGATCAAGCGTTTG
>CAJXNE010000016.1 GCA_913056285.1 uncultured Zetaproteobacteria bacterium
GTTGAGCAACATGCTTTTCTGAGTTCAACAGCGTGGTTGGCGATGTAGCCTGAGCTTGCTGCATCGCTGGTTGTACAGCGATTTTCTTTGCGTCTGTCGGTGCCGGCCCGGGGCTCTGGCCGGTCATTGCATCTACCATTGCGGTTTGGGATTTACTGGTTCTTTCAGGCAATCTGTGTGCGATTTCTGAGGCAGGTTGCTGCGCCGTGTTTAGCCTGGATGATGGCGTGGGACGTGTATCAGTTTCAGTTCCGGGTTGGTTGACTTTGCGAATATGCAGCAAGCGATTATAGCGTTGGCGCAAGGCGGGCCGGCCACCTTCTTTCAGTGCTTTGCGATAGGCATCGGCTGCCAGTTTCACATACAAATCGCCAATATTTTCGTGTGCAGTGGCATAATCCGGTTTTAATTTCAGAGAGGTTTCCAGCTCTTTTACCGCGGCGCGGAAGTCACCCAGCTCATTATAAATAACAGCCAGATTGTTATGCGGTTCGGCCAGCTTCGGCTGCAAGGCAACCACTTTGCCAAAAGAGGCTACCGCATCGTGAAAACGACGCTCTTTAGCCTGGGTCACGCCCAGCAAAAACCAGGCTTGAAAATCAGTGGGCGTGTTTTCAACCAACTGCTCAAGCACGCCAATCGCATCGGCATCCCGACCCTGATTGAGCAGCGTATGCGCAGCGCTAATGGAGAGTGAGGCGGGCTGTGCTGCGGTTTGTTCTACGGTGGGTTCTAGAGCGGGTCCTACAGCGGGTGCTGCAATGGCGTAAGCGGAACATAGCAGCAGCGTAAGCAAGGAAAGAATTTTCAGCATCGCATCATCGTACCGGCGCAAACGACAGGAACAAGTCCGACGAAGGAATCCATACAAATAGACGGGCGCATTCACCCTTCATCTGCCTCTTTACGCCGGGCAGGCACAACCCCGCCAGACAGAACCAGCTTCATGCCTTCTTCGACGCTGATATCCAGGTGAACCAGATCACCAGCCTCGACAAACAATAACCAGCCTGTGGTAGGTAAGGGAGTGGAGGGCACAAAGACAGATACGCACGGACTGGAATCCGAGCCGGCAGACACAGGGCTCTCGCCAGTGACAAATCCGAGCACCATGCTGCCCTTATGCGGGAAGGGAACCATGACAACCTCTTTGAATGCGGAGGAATTGTCGCTGAATATCGCTTCCAGCAGTTGACGCGTTGCTTTATAGACCGTGCGTACCAGCGGAATGCGCTCCATCGCCAAGTCAATCAGTCGCATAAAATACTGGCCGATAAAATGCGTGACCAATGCGCCAATCACCATAATAAACAACAGCGCCAACAGGATGCCCATGCCCGGGATATCCACGCCAAACAATACTTCCGGCTGGTAAGCAGGCGGCAGCAGCGCCACAGCCTTATCGGACATTTTCAGCAGCCAGTTGACCAGCGCCACCACCACCAGCAGTGGCATCATGGCAACAACGCCGGCCAGCAGGTATTTACGTAATGCAGCCATCATTGCGCCTGCGTCACACTAACGCGTTCTGACTGCTGCGATTTGACCGGGCTACGCCGTAGTAAGCGTTTGATTGACACCATCTGCGCAGCATCTTCCTTTGTCAGGTGGCTTTCAAGGAAAGCCACGCTCTTGGCTCTGGGATGCGCAATGATGATACAACGATGCCCTTTTTGCACACAGGCGCGGGCGTGATTCCAGGCGGCAGCCATGGCTTCGGGGGTCATGATATGATCCAGAAAAATCTGCCGTGATGCCCACTTTAACCCCGCATTTGCAGCCACCCGGGCTGCAATACTGCTGCTGCTGGTTCTTGAATCGACAAAAAACAGTCCTTTTTCCCGGCACTGCATCATCACCTGATGCATAGGCGATTCCAACTGCGTTAGTTTTGAGCCCATGTGGTTATTGACACCTTCAACATATGGCACTTGCGCCAGGTCATGCAAAAACGTATTGCGCAGTTCATCTTTCGACATGTTTTCCAACAGAAATGCATCGGACATTCTCAGCGATGGATCCTCCGGCTGCATGGGCAAATGAAGCATCACCACCTGCCCGGCCTGATGCGCCAAACGGGCTGATTGTACGGCATGCGGTGCATCAGGCAGTACCGAAATAGCCACCGGAACAGAAAGTGCCAATATGCGTCGCAATGCCCGGATGTTGTAACCGACATCATCCAGAATCAACGCCAGACCATGGTTCGCCGTTGGTTTGGATGGCGGAAGCGTGATCGGAAGCGGGGGCGGAACTGCCTTCATGATTTTGTCAGCCGTTTCAGGCGCGGTCACGCTGGCGGGTTGGTGTGCCATTCTGTGCGATGGTGGCAGCTGCATGCGTGGCTGGTGTGCGGTCTGCTCAGGCTGAGGGGCAATAGCTAGCAGCACAAGTAGCGCCGCCAGAACCATGACCAGCACAACCACCAGCCAAAAAGGCAGCTTTCGTTTTTTAGGCATCGCGATGAATCAGCAGTTAGGGGGAAACTACGCTGTGCTTATCCCTTAAGTGCATGCAGCCCCTCAAGCAGATCCAGCGCGCGTTGCAACTGGGTGTCCAGCTTTAACCGTTTCTGCATCGCTTCACTGGGACCTGATGTCTTATTCTTTTTCGCATGCGTTTTCTTTTTATTACCATTGGCCAAATGCCCTTTTAAATCACGTTCGGAGACCAGGGGGCGTTTGGCTTTTGGTGCGTCTTCGGGTTTGATTCGCTGCTGCTCCACTTCGATATCCGGATCGATGCCGGTAGCCTGAATGGAACGCCCGCTGGGGGTATAATACAAAGCGGTTGTTACCTTGATCGCAGTACCGTCATTCAGAGGCACAACCGATTGCACCGAACCCTTGCCGAATGATTTGGTGCCGACCAGTACGGCGCGATGATGATCCTGCAATGCACCGGCTACAATTTCCGAGGCGGATGCCGAGCCATGATTGATTAACACAATCAGCGGCAACTGATTCAATGCATCTCCTTGACGCGCATCGAATGACAAGTTCTTGCCTGCCCGCGACTTGGTGCTGACAATATTACCCTTGTTGAGGAACATATCGGATACTTCCACGGCCTGATTGAGCAGGCCGCCGGGATTATTGCGCAGATCCAGTACAGCGCCGGACAATGTCCCGCCAGCCTGTTTTTTCAATGCCTTGATCTGCTTTTTCAACAGGCTGCCCGTACGCTCCTGAAACTGAGTGATACGCAGGTAGGCATAGCCCGGCGCCAGCATATCACTCTTCACCGATTTCACCTTAATGACAGCTCGTACAATTTTAATTTCCAGCGGTGTATTTTCACCTTTGCGGAAAATGGTCAGCATAATACTGGTGCCCGGCTTGCCGCGCATTTTTTTTACGCCTTCAGATAGTGACATATCGCGCGCCAGTTCATTGTCGATTTTAATAATCAAATCGCCTGCTTTGACGCCCGCCTTGTCAGCTGGCGTATCTTCAATGGGCGAGACAATGCGAATACCGCCTTCGGCAGCAGCGATTTCAATGCCAAGGCCGCCGAATTCACCTTTGGTATCGACCGTCATCTGTTTATACATTTCCTTGTCCAGGTAGGTCGAATGCGGGTCAAGACTGGAGAGCATGCCTGAGAGCGCCCCGTCAATCAGTTTCTCATCACCCACTTTTTCCACGTAGGCACGGCGCACAATCTCCATGACGCGGGAAAATTTCTGCAATTGCTGATAATCGGTCGCCGCATCGGCCTGCCAGAAACCGGCGCCCGGCTTCCATACCATCACCCCGATGACCAGAACAATTGCTGCTCCCGTGCCTAATAGCACCCGACGTAACTTCAAAGACATAACAAACTCCATTGTAGTTCACATTTTCTTGTTGCTGCAATTTTTGTTGCCGCAACCTGCCAGCGGATTAGCGCCGACACCAGCGTTTCGGGTTTACCGCCTTGCCGCGATCCCTTACTTCAAAATAGAGCGTCACCCGATTCACCCAGCCAGTACTGCCTGCATCAGCAAGTATCTCGCCATCCTCAACCCAATCTCCGAGTTGTTTATAAAGCACATCGTTATGAGCATATACGCCGAGCAGGCCATCACCGTAATCCACGATGATCATCAACCCGAAACCACCGAACCAGTCAGCATAACGCACCTGCCCGGCAGCCATCGCCCGCACTGCTTTGGCATGCTTTTTCGGCTTGATCTGAACACCTTGCAAGCGGGTCATGCCAGCTTTGGGGCGGGATCTATAGCTGGCCACAATGCGCCCGCGAATCGGCCATTTCAAACGTCCTTTGCGTTTGCGCACGCTTACAGCTGCGCTTTGCTGGCGATCAATGCTCTGCAAATCTTCACTCATGCTATCAAGCATTTGCATCAGTGCTTTTTCTTCTCGCGCCAGTCGTGAATCTTTTTTCTTTTTGGCGCGCACCTGATGACGCACCCGGTTAATCATGTTGCGTTTATCCCTGACGCGCACTTTCAGCGCAACAGTGGCCTTTTTTTTCTGCTCTCGGAATCGCTCCAATTGTTGGCGTTGGGCTTGCAATTCAGTCTCCACGCCATCTAGTTCGGCAACAGCATCGGCATAAGCCAGGCGATCCTTTTCTTCCGATCGCATCACTTCATTAAGCAGGAATCGACGATGCGGAATATCGCTGACAGATACGCCGGTCAATATGCCCATCCACGGTGATGTATGTGAACTGCGTTGCCATGCAGCTACAGCCTGATCCAGTACGGCCTGTTTCAATACGGCGATATTCTGCTTCAGACGTTTCGATTTACGTTTGAGTTCCACCAGTTGTTGATCTGTCGCCAGCACTTTCTCATAGGCATCCCGGCTGGCTTTGCGGGCGTCAATCAGGGCGGCATCGAGTTGTCGTAATTCTTTGCCGACACTGCCCAGTTGCGCTTCCAGTTGTTTTTTTGCTTTGGCCAGTCGCTGCCTTTCCTGTTTGACCCGTTCGATTTTCTGCTTGGTGGTCAGGCTGGCTCCGGCGAACGCAGAGGTTGTGCCCACCTGTACCCAGCTGCCCACCAGTATCAAACAAATCATTCGAAACAGCATCATCATACGCGGTGGTAAGGATGACCCTGAATAATGGTGACAGCACGGTACAATTGCTCCAGTACGACGACTCTCACCAGTTGGTGCGGTAGCGTTAATTTGGACAGACTCCAGCACAAGCCTGCTTTGGCACGCACCGTATCGGATACCCCGTCGGCGCCCCCGATGACAAAATCCTGTTGCGTATCGCCGGCCAACCGGCCCAGATAATCGGCCCAGCCGGTACTGGTCAGCAACGAGCCTCGCTCATCGAACAGGATAAATCCCGGCTGTGCCTGTTTGAGAATCTGCTTTGCCTCTTCCTGCTTGCGCTGGCTGACCTGCTTACCGCGCCCGTCCGGTAATTCAACGATCTGGCAGCCGCCGAACGGTTTGAGCCGGGTCACGAAGCGCAACTCAAATTCGGTCAGTTCCCTCGACCCTTTTCCCACCACCAATAAGCGCAGCTTCACGGTTAGGCTGTTTCTCCGTGTGGCGCCGACCATAAGCGTTCGAGTTGGAAGCTTTCCCGGGCCTCGGGTAAAAACAGGTGAATGATAATATCGCCCAGATCAACCAGCAGCCATTCCGCTGCGTCCAGCCCTTCAATTTTGGATGCCAGATCAAATCGATGTGCGACTTCACCCACCGATTGCGCCAGCGCTTTCAGTTGCCGGTCAGAACGTCCGCTGGCCAGAATAAAACGATCTGCGAAATCGCAGCGACCACGCACATCCAGGACCAAAATATCCTGCGCTTTTTTGTCTTCCAGCGCCTCAATCAGTGCATCCGTCATCTGCTCAAATGTCTGGTTTTTACCCTGATTTATCTTCACTGTCTGTGTCACATATTCTCCATAGCTTTGCCATAAGCCTGTTCTATTTTTTTACGTACAACCTCCGGCACCTTGCCGGTCAATGATATGCCCTGCTGTGCATCATGGCGCACACTGGTCGCTGAAATATCGGGTAAATCCGCCGGAATATAAGCCCAGCAACCAGATTGATGGCAATCCAACTGATGGCAATCCAAGCCATCATTTATATCTACCCGACGCCAACCATTATGGGCGCATACTGTTTCAAGTGCGATGCCACGGCGAGCAAATACTGCCACATTACACAAGTCCCGGTGGGCAGGATATTCACGCCATGTTGGCAGGCCTGCCCATGTATCTGCACCCATCATCAGCCAGGGCGTAGTTTGCGCATACATCTGATGGAACTGGCGCAATGTTTTTATCGCCGGCGTCGGTTGCTGGCGACTTATTTCCCAGTCCAGAACCTGAACACATGGCTGATTCTCAAATATCTGCACAAGCCATTCAAAACGGGTACGGGCATCAGCCAATCCAGACAACTCACGGTGCACGGGCAGCGCAGGGATCACCCATACTTCATCCAGACCCATCGCCAAACCCGCCTGTGCCAGCGAAACGTGCCCAAGATGTGGTGGATCAAACGAACCGCCAAACAACCCGATATTCCTGTTTCTCAAGCCTGTTCAACCCACTGCGCGAAAATGCTGCGCATATCCTCCAGATCAAACAAAATCGATTCTGTCATGTAAACGGTAAATGCATCGAGAATGACCAGGGCATTGGCAGGTGCATCCTGTGTTATTTCATGCTTGATGCGGCTGAGCATGGAGGCATTCACGGTATGCAAGTCAGCATAGATTTCCTGCAAACTGTCCATGTTCCAGTCTGCCTGTTTACCTGCAGTATGAATAAAATACTGGGCGAGCATAAACATGGAAGTGACCCGATAGCGGGTTTCTTCCAAATCTGACAGAGGTAGGTGAAAGCGCGCCATGGGGCGCAACAATGTTGTTTTCGGACAACCGCTAACCGCCATAATCAACCCCATGAGGGAGCGAATACCATCTTGTGCATCACAGGCTACCGACATTTTTCGCCGTTTACTGGTAATGGTGAGCGACAGTTGATCATAGGATGGTGTTTTACTGAAAAATTCAACGGCATGACTGATTTGTGCGGCCAGCGGGCAATATGCAACATCACTGGCCTTGAGTGGGCAATGATCGCACTGATAATGCCCCAGTCTGGTCCAGTCTGGTCCGCTCATCTGCGGGTCGATCACTTCCCCGGTATCCGGGTTCATGTGTACATGATAATCAAATTCCCGTCCATCGTGCGTTTTGAAATAATATTCAAAATCGATACTTTGTTTTTTTAGCATGTACTCTCTGTTCCCTTTCAGATTCTTTTTCAGTTACTTACGAGTTTGGCCTGTGCCGAGCACAATCCATTTTTGTGAGGTCAGGCCCTCCAGTCCGACAGGGCCGCGCACATGCAGTCGGTCGGTCGAGATGCCAATTTCAGCACCCAAACCGTATTCAAAGCCATCAGCGAAACGGGTACTGGCATTCCACATCACTGAGGATGAATCGACTTCACGCAGAAAGCGTTGACCTGCTTCGTGATTTTCAGTCACAATCGTTTCGGTATGCGAGGAGCTGAATGCTGCGATGTGATCCACGGCCTGCTCAAAGCTATCTACGATGCGTATCGACAAAACCGGAGCCAGATATTCTGTCGCCCAGTCTTGCTCCGAGGCCGGCTTTACATCCAGTCCACCGACAGCAGCCACGGTGCGATCACAACCACGCACTTCCACGCCCTTATCCAGCATGGCCTGAACAATCGGTGCGACCAGCGCTGCTGCATCCTGATGAATCAACAGCGTTTCCATGGCGTTGCAGACGCCATAACGGTGCGTTTTGGCATTGATGGCGATATTCAGCGCCATTTCCGCATTGGCTGCGGCGTCAATATAGACATGGCAGATACCATCGAGGTGTTTAATGACCGGCACGCGGGCTTCGGCAGATACGCGCGCAATCAGTGATTTGCCGCCGCGCGGAATAATGACATCGACATATTGATCAGCTGTAATCAGCGCGCCGACCATCGCCCGATCAGTGGAATCAATCAATTGCACTGCATCCTGGGATAGACCGGAATCCAACAGCGCCCGGCGTAAACATGCCGCGATAGCGCGGTTGGAATGAATCGCTTCCGAGCCTCCGCGCAGAATCGCCGCATTACCTGATTTCAGACATAGCGCCGCCGCATCGGCGGTCACATTGGGACGCGATTCGTAAATAATGCCGATGACACCCAGAGGCACACGCATATGGCCGACCTGAATGCCGGAGGGGCGATAACGCAGGTGATCAATCTCGCCGACCGGATCGGGCAGGGCAGCGACTTGCTCCAGCCCTTCGGCCATGGCCTCGACCCGATCACCATTGAGTAATAAACGATCTTTCAGCGCGGCATCCAGACCTGATGCTTCAGCGGCTTGCATATCCATCGCATTGGCAGCCAGAATCTCGTTCATTTCGCGGCGAATCACCGATGCAGCCAATTGCAATGCCCGGTTTTTGGCACCGGTATTGGCCATACGCATGGCTTTGGCCGCACCTCTCGCCTGCTGGCCCAGCGTTGTCATTACTGTTGCTATACCTGTTTCCATAACTGCGTATCCCCTACGTTCTATTCCACTCGGCCGTTCCGCTTCCCGTTCTATTTGCCCGCATCTGAGATCAGCACCAGATTATCGCGATGAATGACTGATGAAAAATCATGGAACCCCAGTAACTGTTCAATATCTCCGCTGACATGGCCCATAATCTGGCGCATTTCTTCCGCCGTATAATTGCATAAGCCCTTGGCAATCACACCATTCGGGCCTACGATTTCAACACAATCGCCTTTATCAAAGACGCCGCGTATGTCGATTACACCGATCGGCAGTAAACTGCTGCCATTTTCCAGCAATGCATGGGCAGCACCGTCATCAACTTGAATCTGCCCATTGGCTTGCAGTATTTCAGAAATCCAATGCTGGCGCTTGCTGTGACGATCCACACCGCATAAAAACAGCGTTCCTACATCGTCTCCGTTCAATAATCGGGTCAATATTCCGATTTCCTTGCCACTGATAATTGCCGACGCCACGCCGCCTTTGGTTGCTACGCGTGCGGCATCCAGTTTGCTGGCCATGCCTCCGGTACCGAATGAAGAGCCGGTATCTCCGGCCATCGCCAGATGTTCTTCATTTACATGCGACACGATATCAATGCGCCTGGCGTCGGCATTTTTGGCGGGATTGCTGTCATACAGGCCGGGTACGTCAGTCAGCATCACCAACAGATCGGCATCGACCACCAGACTGACCAGCGCCCCCAGACTATCGTTATCGCCAAACTTGATTTCAGACACTACAACTGTGTCATTTTCATTGACCACAGGAATCACGCCAGCGGAAAACAGGGTTTCGCTGGTGTTGTTGGTGTTGAGATAACGCCGCCGATGCCTCAGATCATCCTTGGTCAACAACATCTGCGCAACGCTCAGCCTATGTCTCGCAAAGGCCTTACTATACGCTCGCATCAGCTTGGGCTGGCCAATGGCCGCAGCGGCCTGTTTTTCATGTACGGAGAGTTCGCGGTTGACCCAATTCATACGCACGCGTCCCAGCGCCACCGAACCGGATGTCACCACCACGACCTGCTTGCCAGCTGCAATCAAGGCGGCTAGTTCATTCACCAGATGATCCACTACATCCTGTCGGATGCCGGACTTGGCATCGGCCAGCAGAGAGCTGCCGATTTTCACCACCACACGACGCACATGCGCAATATCAGATCTGGTCTGAATCATATCCTGTCTCCGGCTCTCCTTCCGGGCCTTCCCCGGCAATCTGCTCGAGCGCTTGCCGACGCATATCCAGCACCCGGTCATAGATTTTGTGCAGCAGTCCCTGTACGCCTTCGCCGCTGACTGCTGAAATCACAAAGGTTTCCAGCCCCGTCTGTTTTGCAGCAGCCAGCGCTGCTTCTTTTTCATCATCGAGCAAGGCGTCAACTTTATTGAGCACCAGCAAGCGAGGCTTTTGCCATAGCGTATCGCCGTATCCTTTCAGCTCGGTTTCAATTTCAACAATCTGATCGGCCACCGACTTGCCGTCTTCACAGCATGCATCAACCAGATGCAGCAGCACGGCTGTGCGTTCAATATGGCGCAAAAAGCGATCGCCCAAACCGCGACCTTCATGTGCGCCTTCAATCAGGCCAGGAATATCAGCCACCACAAAACCGTCACCATCATCCATAAATACCTGCCCCAGCTTGGGCTTTAATGTGGTGAATGGATAATCGGCAATCTTGGGGCGAGCATTGGAAATACGCGATAATAGCGTCGATTTTCCGGCATTGGGCAGGCCGACAAGACCGACATCGGCCATCAGCTTCAGCTCCAGAAAACGAATGCCCTGTTCACCTTCGGTGCCCGATTGCGAATAACGTGGGGCGCGATTGGTGCTGGTGGCAAAGCGGGCATTGCCGAGGCCACCTTCGCCACCGCGCGCCAGAATATAGGATTCTCCTGCTTCGGACAGGTCGGCCAGCAGATTGCCTTCTTCATCGCGCACCATGGTGCCGATGGGCACTTCCATGATGATATCTTCGCCAAATTTGCCGTGACAATCCGAACCCATGCCGGGCTGCCCATTTTTGGCGATCAGGCGTTTGCGCAGATATAATTCCTGCAAGGTGTTCTTGCGACCGGATGCGACGAATTCGACATGGCCGCCGCGACCGCCATCACCACCGTCAGGGCCGCCTTTTGGGATATATTTCTCGCGCCGGAACGATGTGCAGCCACTGCCGCCATTGCCCGCCCGCACCTCAATTTTTACTTCATCAATAAAACGCATGACGCATTACACCATTAAATAGTCTGAACCACAAAGGCATCAGGTGACCTCGCTCCGATAGAGAATATCCCCTGGTGGACAAAAGTATTCGTGTATTTGTGGTAAAAGTTTTTCCAAATAAGTTTTCCAAATAAAAAAGGGGTGCGACAAGCGCACCCCTTAAAGCGTTAGCAGACAAGCCTCAGGCTGTTATGCGGACAGTCGTGCGGCCTGCACTTTTATAATATTCAACATTACCGTCAGATAGTGCAAACAAGGTGTGGTCGCGACCACAGCCGACATTATCGCCCGGTCGGATTTTAGTACCGCGCTGACGCACCAGGATATTACCGGCAATGACTGCTTCACCGCCATATTTTTTCACGCCGAGGCGCTTGGAGTTGGAATCGCGTCCGTTACGGCTGGAGCCGCCTGCTTTTTTATGTGCCATGGTTTACTCCTTAATGCTGTCAATGCGCACAGAGCTAAAACTCTGGCGATGACCCTGGGTCAAACGATAGTTTTTGCGACGACGTTTCTTGAACACGACAATCTTCTGGCCGCGACCGCTATCGGTCACTGTTGCGGTGACTGTTGCAGATGCAGCATCAGCGCCGGCTTTAACGCCTTCGCCTTCACCAACCATCAGCACATCATCAAAAATGATTTCTTTGCCGGCTTCTGTATCCAGTTTTTCAACGCGCAGAATATCGCCTTCCTGAACGCGGTACTGTTTACCACCTGTTTTAATTACAGCGTACATAATCTCTCCGTGCCTCAGGCCGCTTTCGCAGCAGGCTTGCCGTATTTCTTATAGAAACGTTCAACACGGCCTTCAGTATCGACAATCTTCTGCTTGCCGGTATAAAAAGGGTGGCAGGCCGAACAAATTTCGACTCGAATGTCGCCCTTGGTCGAGCGCGTTTCAAATGTATTGCCGCATGAACAAGTTACCTTGGATGCGAGATATTCTGGATGAATGTCAGCTTTCACGTCATTGCTCCGTATTTTCTAGGGCTTTTATCTTTTCCAAACCACGATACGCAGCTTGAAAATACATGCCCCATTTAAAGGGGCGCGATTTCTAGCGCCGCAGTTGCAATTAATCAAGCGTTAAAACATTGTTTTGCCGGTTTATTGCAATATCGGCTGATTCAGCTTTCTGAAAAATACGCTGAGATGGCTTTATTGTTGGTTTTCAAGGTAATCCAGCAGCGCTTCTGCATTCTCAGCCAGCATCTGGTATGCATGCTCAAAACCATCCGCTCCGCCATAGTAGGGATCGGGCACATCAGGAGTATCCTCGCTGTTTTCAAACTGGCGCATCATCAACAGGCGCGACTCCGGCACGCCCATATGTAATAAATCTCTTCGGTTCTCGGCATCCATGGCAACCAGCCAGTCCCAGTCATTACAGTTTTGAGCCGTCACTTGCCGGGCTCTGTGGGCGCTCAAATCCATACCGTATTCAGCTGCCTTGGCGGTGGAACGCGGGTCAGCCGAACCACCGACATGCCAGCTGCCTGTGCCGGCTGATTCAAAATGATAATGGCGCAGGCCTCGCTTGGTGGCTGCCTCCCTGGTGATAATCTCAGCCAGCGGCGAACGACAAATATTGCCCAGACAAACAAAGAGTATGCGTATTGTATTATGCTCCATTCGCGTTTCGCTCTGCTTGTGATAACTGCAAATAAACCGGCGATGGGTATATAGGTAGTGTGTCCCGGTCATGTCTGTGTGCAGACGCGGTTTTTGTTACCAATGCCAGCGCCCGGCTGCGTGACAGCGTCAGTGCCTCGCGTTTCCAGTCGCACATGTCAACGGGCGGTTCGTTGTGACAGCAATACCGGCCCGGTTTAAGGCTTTCGATCTGAGCCCAGTTCAGGCAGGCATCGGCCTCCAATCTGTTGCCATGCTGGTAATAACCGGAAAACACCTCGCCGGCTCTGGCATCTTCCAGTACCCGAATCGGCTCGGTGATTTGCGCTTGCATCGCTGTGATGGCTAGCGAAGAGAGGTGGAGGACAGACAAACGAAGCCCGGCATTGATGCCCGCCAGCGTTGCCGCAGCAATGCGCAAGCCTGTAAATGAGCCAGGGCCAGCACCGAGTGCCAGCATATCGAGTTGTTGCCAGTTCAGGTTTGCCTGGGCCAGCAAAGCGCCCAATATCGGCACGATAGACGTCGAGCGAGTTTTTCCGACACCATCATGATCCTGTTGTATTTCATAACAATGCCCATGCTGAATGATACAGGCAGCGATGACGCCACAGGATGTATCCAGAGCCAGTATGTTTTTAGGGTTGCTGTCGAGCCTCACAGGTGTTTGATCAATTCCTGGCGTAGGGCTTCACCGAATTTTTTATGCTGCAGGCCAAGGATGGCGTTGGCTTTCAGGAAGCCTTCCGGGTTGCCCGCATCAAAGCGCTGGCCATCAAGCAATACGCCATATACAGGTTCTTCTTTGGCTAAAGCTGAAATCGCATCGGTAAGCTGTATTTCACCGCCTTTGCCCGGCTGAACATCGCGCAAGAGTTCCATTAAACGCGGTGTAAATATATAACGGCCTATGATTGCCAAACGTGATGGCGCATCTTCCGTATTCGGCTTTTCAACCATATCAGTCAGCCGTAACAAGCCGTTTTCCTCGGCCTGATAAGCAACAATACCATATTTGGACACTTGATCTTCGGGTACTTGTATCAGCCCAATCACCGAACATTTGGTTTGGTTATACACTGCACGCAGTTGCTGCATAGCCGGGACATCGCCGACTATCAATTCATCGGCCAGTGACACACCGAACGGTTCATCAAATATCCAGTTGCGAGCGCACAGTACGGCATGACCAAGCCCCAGCGCTTCTTTTTGACGGACATAGATGACTTCAGCCATGCGGGCGACGGAAGAAACTTTTTTGTAGAGGGCTTTTTTGCCCGCTTTTTTCAGATTGGCTTCCAACTCTGCTGAAATATCAAAGTGATCTTCGATAGCGCGCTTGCCGCGACCTGTAATCATAATAATCTGTTCCATATCAGCGGCGAGCGCCTCTTCCACGCCATACTGAATCAGCGGCTTGTCGACTATGGTCAGCATTTCCTTCGGGCTGGCTTTGGTGGCCGGCAGGAAGCGCGTTCCCATGCCGGCAGCTGGAAAGATGATTTTACGTAATGGTTTCATGTGCTCCCCTTTGAAGACTGGGCAATTATAGCACAGCTTTGTGTCCTATGTGAGATGAAGTCGTAAAAAGTTCGTCCATGGTCTTTTTACTTCACGGAAAGAGAAAAGTGCGATTTTCACTTTCCTTACAAATCAACAACTTGCGTTGCAAGCCATTGATTTGAGCGCCCGTCCATGGGCGCTCTGATGACATCTCACGAAGTCATCATGAGAGACGACCGTATGAATGCAGACCCGAGAGATACATATTCACGCCCAGAAAACAGAACACAGTAATAAGGAACCCTGCCACGGCCCACCATGCCAGTGCTTTACCGTGCCATCCGTGTGACACGCGCGCATGCAGGTAAGCGCCATAAGTCAGCCATACAATCAGCGCCCAGGTTTCTTTCGGATCCCATGACCAGTAACCGCCCCATGCTTCAGCAGCCCATGCCGCACCGAGGATGGTGGCCAGTGTGAACGCAGGAAAGCCGATGGCCACAGCCTTGTAGGCCAGTTGATCGAGCTGCTCCAGCGAGGGGAAGATTTTCAGCATGTTCGATGTGCCGCCGTTTGCTTCCAGACGATGACGAACCAGATAGGCCATGCCTGCGCCGCAGGCGACTGCGAATGAGCCGTAACCCACGAAATTCATCGGCACATGAATCTTCATCCAATAGGATTGCAATGCCGGTACCAGCGGTTTGATATCAGATTGGCCGACTGAATCCAGCCAGATACCGAAAAACACACCGGCGGAGACCAGCGTCAGCACAAATGCGCCCATCGCCTTGGCTTCGTAACGCTTTTCCAACGCCAGATAAATAGCCGTTGTGACACAGAACAACAGGATAAACACTTCATACAGATTGGATACCGGCGCATGTCCGATTTCCATATCAAACAGATAGGATTCATGCCAGCGCAGCAACAGTGAAGAACCGCCCAGGTACAGGCCGACATAAGCCGACCATGTGGCGAGTCGGCCAATAAAAGATTCCGGAGCAAACAGATACGCGATATAGGAGACAGCCGAGAAGATAAAAATCACATTCATCGCCATAATAATGCGACCGGCAAACAGGTTGGACTGGTCTTGATAGGTGATCTGACTCTGAGCCGGTTCAAACAGCGCCCAGATAGATGCCAGAATCACCATCAATACAAAGCCGTCCAGCCACGGCACAAAATTGCGGGCCATTTTTGTGTCCATGAGCGTGGGTTTTAGCGTGCTGGCTACAACACCCAGACCGCAGCCAGCCAGAGCACCCGTACCGCCCCACATCACGCCTTTCATGCTCAGTATTTGGTACAAAAAGGCGCTCTCTTCGTATTCGCCCACGCCAAACTTAGCCATAGAGGCAATGCCAACCATGGCGCCCAGATAGGCAGTAAAGCGCAGCCATGCCCATCGGCCTTGAAAAAATATCTCTGAAAAACCGGATTCAGCAGTGATTGCAGTCATGAACTACTCCTTGGCGAACTTTCGGTGAAGTGTGTATCAAGCTGTGTGAATAAATCGTTAAAAGCCTGATTGAAAACAAGGTTGTTGCGGTTTGTCATGCCAGCCAGCGTGATATGAGCCCCGTTCGATTCAGTCCGAATAACCAGCCACAGCTTGCGATGTGGCATATAAAGCATGATGCACAAACCGAGTACCAGCATGGCGCTGCCAAACCAGACCACATTCATGCCCGGATCCCTGGCCAGCTGCAGGCCGGTATAATAATGCTGCTTGAAATCACCCAGCATGGGCAATATCGGCCAGGGTAGCGACGACAGCGTGTTGACCGCCTGCAAGGTGCGCATGGCCATATCCGGTAGGTCTTCCGGCTTTTTGCCTTTTCCGAACACTTCTGTCATCGCATGCTTAAAGGCTGCCAGCCTCGCATTCGCATTCTTGGCAGATTTATCGACGTGCTCCATTTGCCGTAAAAAAGCGTGAAACAGCTTCCACTCCACCGGATTGGTAAAGTCCAGTCCCAGCGACACCGGCTTGTAGTCGGCCTTGTCTCCGGTCAGGGACAGCATGATAAACGAGCCCCTATTGTCTCCTTTGGGGCCGATAAACGGATTCATAAAGGCCTTGATCTTGACCGGCTTCAGGCCGGGGCCGCGCAACTCGTATACAACAGCCGGGCCCAGATCCTGAAATTCAGTCGCTTCGCCCGGGTCGGCCATGTTCTCGACATTATACGGCTTGAAATCGGTCACCTTGATCGACAGACCGGTCTTTTTATCTTTCCATGTTTGATAGACTTGGGTTTTCGCCTCGCTAATGGCCCCCGAGCCATCCAGGTGGAACATCTTGAATGTAATATCCGAACCGCCATCACCGAAGCTGGCCTGATAAATACGCACGCCCTTATAATATAACGGCTCATTGACAATGATGTCGCTGGTTAGCACCTCTTTACCGTGATCAATAATCGTCAGGTTACTGAGGAACTCCTTGGGTGCGCCGGTCGGGAAGAAATCAATCGAGAAGCTGTTGCAACGCACATCAAAGGGCATGCTCAAATAACCGGTTTGCGTACCCTGTAAAAAAGAAATCTCATTCTCGGATCCACCTTCCACGACCGCCATATTACCCCGGAACCCGTATTCCGATCCAATCCAGCCGCCTACCAGAATGACCAATATGGCCGTATGTACCAGGATATAGCCCCATTTATTCCAGCGGCCTTTATCGGCGCGTATATACTGGATACCTTCCTGTCCGGCCTCTCGGAACTCCCAGCCTCGCAGGCTCTCACGAAATGCCTGCTGTAACCGATCAGCATGAATATCTTTCAACTGCCATTCATGCAGATACTGAAAACGCTTAAGGGATTTCTCGGCCACAGTGACTTTGCGCGTGCGCATATCCTTGAGCATCTTTGGCACATTGCGCCACAGGCAGGACGTTAGCGACACCATCAAAAAGCCGAGGATGCCCATAAACCACCAGGTATGATACATGTCGAACAGACCGAGCGAACGGAATACCCAGTACCATAATGGCCCGAACTGTTGCAGGTAATCGGCCTGCGCCTGATTTTGCAGCAGTACCGTGCCGATCACCGAAGCAATCGCCAATACGACCAGCAGGATAATAGCCAACGACATCGAGCCAATGCGTTGCCACAGGGATTTCAATAGATCGGGGAAAGTTTGCATGCGCGGCATGTTAGCCATTCAATGAAGCATAGTCATCGGCAAATATCAGCGCATGCTTTAATTAGAAAGAACAGTGTTGATCCATGTGCCGATATGGCCGATTTCTTCAGGACAAACGTTGTGTTCCATCGGATAGCTGTGCCACTGAACGGCATAACCAAGGGATTCGATTGTGCGGCGGGCATGCTCGCCCAGGCTGAAGGGCACAACCGGATCATGCACGCCATGTGCCATAAACAAAGGAGCGGAATTAGATGTGGGTGCGGATGTGGGCACTAACTGATCGGCAAATTGATCTGTTTGTTCAGGCATAAGCAAGTAGCCGGATAAAGCTATGATTCCGGCCAGAGGTTCAGCTTGGCGCAACCCGACATGCAGGGCCATTGCCGCCCCTTGAGAAAAGCCGGCTAGAATAATGCGGTTGGAAGGAATGCCGCGCATTACTTCCTGCTCGAGCAATACCTGGATATCCTTGGCTGAATTCCGGATGCCTGTACTATCATGTTCAATGCCGAGGTCGTTCTGTTTGATATCGTACCATGCAGGCATGATGTAGCCGCCATTGAGGGTAACCGGAATAGGCGGCGCATGTGGAAAAATAAAACGCACAGGTAGCGCATCAGGCAGGCCGAGCTGGGGAACGATGGGCTCGAAATCGTGGCCGTCGGCACCGAGTCCGTGCAACCAAATGACAGAGGCTGTTGGGTTGGGTGCCGTTTCAATGGTGAGATGTGCAAGCGTATGCAGTGTCATAGGCCAATCATGCCTGAACCATGGCTATTCTCAAACTCCCTGAGATCCGCCAGGAAATCCGCCAGGACAAATATTGATGGCTCCGTAAAAAGTAATCAACGCGCCCACGGATGGGCGGAGCGGAGAATTCCATGCGCGTTGTTTGTTTCATGTTAATATCAGGCAGACAACGCACCGCATGCCGGAGCATTCATTTCCACTCCAGCGGCGGCATTGGCGCATCCAGCGCATCGGCAATTGTGCGCAGCAGCTCAATCTCTGCCGTCGCCGTTTTCCCGTCCGCCAGAATCGTAAAAAGGGATGCCCTGAGCATTCGACGCCTGATGTCCGGATTCGCCCGTTCGATCTTTTTCAATGCCCGGTCAAGCTCGCTCACCACATGCTTCTCAAGCTTGCCCGTCTGCACAAAGGATAACCGCTGCGCATCCGGCATCGACTTGCCGAACAACTCCCGCATGGCCGCCTCATACACCTTTTCCGGACTGGCGTGGTTGCCATGGCCGATCAGAATAGCAATGATCACTCCGGCCTCTTCTGCAATGTCGCTAACCGCATCATAACGCACGGCAATCGCTCCGGCGCTGAGAAATACAGGATAGAGATGGCGTAACAGCATCCGCTGCAACATGTACTCAAACAGGCCAATCTGACCATCGGATGTAATCAGCAGGCGAACCGATGCACGGAAACGATCAAACTGAGCCCGCGAAAGCGTTTTCAGCGTGGGTAGCGCAATCTCCAGCAACGGCAAGCGCAGCTCCACATCGAGACGATCGACTAGCGGACGCATACGCAGCGTCTCCCGAAATACGTTTCGATCAGCCTCGCCCTGCAATCCTCGCAGTTGTGTTTTGCGCATACCCGGTCCCTGATCCAGCAGCAGCGCATAGACCAACGCCCGTGCACCGAACGGCTCACGGGCACAATCGAGCAGAGCGTCCGGAATACGCGCAACCAGCGCCCTGCTGCACTGCAATGCGTCGGCATCGGGCTTGCCGACCCGATCCATAAGATCATCGACATTGGTCATGAGCAGAGCTGGAACCGCATCCTGCCCGGCAAATGCTGTCGCGGTTTCGGTGCTCACCATACTGCTGCGCGATGCGGCATCAACTGCCCTGAATTCGCCTCTGAATCGGGGCTCCAGTCTGCGGATGCGCTCGATCAGCGGCGGATGCGTCGCCCACCAGTCCCGGTTCTGGGACTTAAGCGCATTACTGAAAAAGAAATGGCTGGCCTGCCGGGTAGCGGCATGGTTTACGCGACTGCCCGATTTAAAGCCGCCAATCACTTTCAGCGCACCGGCAATGCCGGCCGGATTGCGTGTAAACTGGACAGCAGCCGCATCGGCCAGAAATTCACGCTGGCGTGAGACAGCCCGCTTGATCATATCTGCAAAAATCGCGCCGATCGTTCCGGCCAGAAAAATAAGGAATCCGATGACAATGATGGCCGGATGCGAACCGCGATCACGACTGAAACGATGAGCACTGGAATAGTGGGCATTGCTGCGTGTCGTCATCATCAGAATACCGGCATCGGAGATCAGCGTAATGCCAAACAGCAACCCCATGAGCCGCATTTTCAGATGCGTATCGCCATTCAGGATATGTGAAAATTCATGCGCAATCACGCCCTGAAGTTCATCGCGTGTCAGCAGTTCAGTCGCACCACGGGTCACTGCGATCACCACATCGCGAACACCAAAGCCGGCGGCAAAGGCATTGATGCCATTCTGTTGCATCAGATAGAGCGGCGGTACCGGTACGCCGGACGCAATCGCCATCTCCCCGACAACATTGCACAGCC
>CAJXNE010000017.1 GCA_913056285.1 uncultured Zetaproteobacteria bacterium
TTGAAAAATTATCATCCAAGTCACCGTTGTTTTTTGTCGAATATCAAACACCAGGCAAAGTACTGGAAATGAACGTGCATAGCGATGATGGCTTGGTGCGCTTGCAACAACAATTTGCCGACGAAGGCGAATATCGCATCACCGTGCAACACAGTATTCACCCTATGCATAAGGAAGTGATTGATTTTACAGTACAAACACCACTGTCCAAGTATAGCAATGATGTGCTTCTGTTTATCTTTTTGCTTGCCGCAGGCTACTTAAGCGGCAAACGCTTGCGTGGCCTGGCTGTGATTTGTTTGATGGTTTTGGCAGGTGGTATGGCAAACCCAGAACAAGCCATGGCGCACGGTGCTGCGGGCAATCAGCAAGTGATGCAAACCGGCAATGAAGTGGATGATATCGCCTTAACATGGCTCTCTGGCAAAGCCCCAATAGGCGAGGCAAATCGTCAACCTATGGACTGGCGCATGCAGCTAACAAAAGCTGGAATCTCAGTTCAACGTGCTTCTTACGCTTTGGATTTTGTACATTTAGAAAGTGGACAGCCCGTATTACATACTGAGGGCGTGACCACTGATCATGGCATGATTGATTTACACTATAGCCCACCCGATGGTACAGCGTATCAATTGCAACTGCGCACGAATATTGAAGGGCGAGTCTATCACCTTGCCTTGATGAGCGAGGCGGAAGCAATTCCCCCGACAACTGGCCGCAAATGGTCCTCGTTTCTATTGATGATGATACCTGTACTGTTGGGCATGTTCTGGGGCTGGAAACGAGGTGAATGTGGGTAAAGTCTGGTTTGTTGGCGCAGGTCCCGGGGATCCTGAGTTGATCACGGTCAAAGGGCAGCGGCTTTTACGCGAGGCGGGTGCGATTTTGTATGCAGGCTCATTGGTATCCGAAGCTTGTACACTGTGGGCAGGTGAAGACTGCGAAATTGCAGATTCCAAAGGTATGACGTTGGAGGAGATTACAACGTGGCTGATTGAAAAAGCAGCCAGGCATGACACCGTCATTCGCTTGCAAACGGGTGATCCTGGTTTGTATGGTGCATTGATTGAAATGCTGCAACCTCTGGATGCGGCTGGTGTTGAATCCGAGGTGGTAGCGGGGGTTTCTTCCGCTTTTGCATCCATGGCGGCGGCACGCGAAAGTTTGACGCTGCCTGAAGTAACCCAAACGGTGATTCTCACCCGTGTTGAAGGGCGTACGCCGATGCCCGCAGGCGAAAGCTTAAGAGAGCTTGCTCAGCATAAAACGACCATCTGCATGTTTTTATCCATCACCCTTTTGCACAAGGTCCGTGAAGAATTGTTGGCGGCGGGCTGGCATGATGATGATAAGATTTTAGTGGTGCAAAAAGCGTCGTGGCCAGGCGAAGAAAAGATTGTGTATGGCACGATTGCCAATATCCGTGAAAAGTGCAGGGCTGAAAAAATTGCCTCACAAGCCATGATTATCGCAAGTCCCACTTTGGGCGCAAGAAATTGGAACACATTGAAAAAATCAAAGCTTTATGATGCGGGTTTTAGCCATCGCTTTCGCAAGGCAGATAAGTAGGAACATATGAAAGACACTATTTTATTGGTGGGTCATGGCTCACGCGAACCAAGAGGCAATGATGAAATCGAGGCCTTTGCAGCGGCATGGCGCAAGCGTCGGCCCAATGACCGCATTGAGGTCTGTTTTATTGAGTTTGCCGATGTTACACTGGATGAAGGTATGGCAAATGCTGCCAAAGGCTCCCAGCGCGTGATTGTCGTGCCGTTGATTTTAGGTGCGGCAGGCCATGTGAAAATGGAAATTCCACACCATATTGAACATGCACGCAAACATTACCCGGATGTGGAATTTATGATGGCAAAACATTTGGGTGCGACGGATAAAATCTTGCAAGCCCTGAAGTCTGAGTTATCCAAAGCGATGCTGGATTTGGATGCACCCGATGCCAAAAATACCGGCGTGGTACTGCTTGCCAGAGGTTCATCGGATCGCGTCGCCAATGGCGAAGTTGCCAAAATGGCGCGTTGGTTGTTTGAAGAAACAGGGCATGAGATGGTGGATTTGGCCTTTACAGGCATCACTTACCCTAAAGTAGAAACGGTGGTGCAACGTCAGGTCGCTTGTGGCATGAAACAGGTGATTGTACTGCCTTATTACCTGTTTACAGGTGTCTTGATTGAACGTATTGCCCGCCAGGTCGCTCGCCTGGAAAAACAATATCCAACGGTTTCTTTTGGGCTGGGCAAATACATTGGGTTTGCTGATGCGATTTATGAACTGTTGGATCAGCGCGTTACCGATGCCCAAGGTGAAGGCAGAGACGAGCCAAAGATGTTGGAATGTGATGGTTGTAAGTACCGTCAGTTTTCTGAAGAACATGGTTTTGGGCACCACCATCATCATTGAGGTAAGAATATGAGCCGGAATACCGTTACAGAACAACTGACTAAAGCAGGGCAAGCTATCGAGCATTCATCCTTTAGCATTGTCGATGCGGAAGCAGGTGATAAAGGCGGCTACACCGATGAGCAATGGCCTTTGGTGCGACGGATGATTCATGCCACAGCGGATTTTGAGTTTAACGGTTTAACCGAATTTCATCCTGATGCCATGCAGGCAGGGCTTGAAGCCATTGCTGCGGGTGCGCCCATTGTTGCCGATGTCGAAATGATTTGTGTCGGCCTGTCCCAACCGCGCTTATCTCACTTTGGCGTGCAAACGCATCAGTTTATATCCGATGAGGATGTGATTAAAACCGCCAAAGCACAAGGTACGACACGTGCCGTGCAAGCGATGCGTAAGGCGCATCGTTTGGGTTTGCTTGATGGTGCGATTGTCGGTGTGGGTAACGCACCAACGGCATTATTAGAAGTATTGCGTTTAATCAATGAAGAAGGTGTAAAACCTGCGTTGATTGTAGGTATGCCTGTGGGCTTTGTTTCTGCCGAAGAATCCAAAGATCAAGTCGCCGCACAACAATATATTCCATGGGTGATTACACGCGGTCGTAAGGGCGGCTCGACCTTGGTGGTGGCTGCGATTCATGCCATGCTGGCTTTGGCTGAAGGCAGAGAAAAGAATATATGACATTAAATAGCCCCTTAAAGCAGGGCGAAGTCGCCCTTGTGGGTGCAGGCCCTGGTGATGCAAACTTGCTTACCCTAGCTGCCGCTTCCCTGATCGCAGACTGTGATGTGATTGTGTATGACGCTTTGGTCTCCGATGAGATTTTGGGTATGGCTTGTGCGGATGCAGCGCTTGTGTTTGCAGGTAAACGCGGCGGAAAACCATCGGCAAGTCAGCAAGATATTTGTCAAACATTGGTGAAGCTGGCGAAAGAACATCAACGTGTGGTGCGCCTCAAAGGCGGCGACCCCTTCGTGTTTGGTCGTGGCGGTGAGGAAATTCGTGCCTTGGCTGCTGAAAACATCACGTTTCGCGTGATTCCAGGCGTCACATCAGGCATTGCAGCGCCTGCCATGGCCGGCATTCCTGTGACCGATCGTTCGGTGAATGCGTCTTTGGCTTTTCTGACGGGGCACGAAGCCGAAGATACATCACGTATAGATTGGCAGGCGTTGGTAGCGGCATTTCCGGTGTTGGTAATATATATGGGCACACGCAATTTGCCCAACATCGCAGCCAGGCTAGTGGATGCTGGCATGAAACCCGAAACAGCTGTGGCTGTGCTGCATGCGGTGAGTTTGCCGACTGAAAAACAAGCTTATGGCACACTGGCGGATGTTCTTAATGGTGATTTGGTAGGTATTTCGCCTGCGATTGTGGTGATTGGTGATGTGGTTAAAGAACGCCGACCATGGCAAAATTTCTCATCTTTACCTTTGAATGGGTAGCGTCATGAAAAAACGCGAGCGCGGCACACGCAAAGGTTTCACCACCGGGGCAAACTCGGCAGCCGCAGCGCGCGCGGCAACGATAGGTTTAGCCACTGGCGCCGTCCCTAAAGAAGTTAAATCCCTACTACCCAATCAAACACGCGTAACATTTATCATCCATGATGGTGCAGTGATGGATAGCGGCAAAGCTGCCCATGCCATGTGCATCAAGGATGCAGGCGATGATCCTGATTGCACCGATCAAGCGCATTTGACAGTAGATGTCCGCGTGTTGCAAGGCAAAGCAGGTGAGATTGTGTTTGCAGGCGGCAAGGGTGTGGGGCGTATCACCATGCCTGGCTTAGGGTTGGCCGTGGGGGAGCCTGCGATTAACCCCGTGCCACGCCAAAACATCATCGCCAATATTCGGGAAGTAGCTTCGGAATTGCTGGAAGCACATGGTCTAGAGATCACCATTTCAGTACCTGACGGTGAGGCAATGGCGAAAAAAACACTCAATGACCGTTTGGGTATTATCGGTGGCATTTCGATTTTAGGCACGACCGGCATTGTTCACCCTTATTCTACAGCGGCGTTCCGTGCATCGGTGGTACAAGGCATCGAGGTGGCCGCCAACCAGGGGCAAGATACCGTCGTTCTGACCACCGGCGGACGCACGGAAAAGTTTGTTATCGCATCGTTACCACAGCTTGCACCAGCATGTTTTGTGCAAATGGGCGATTTTTTAGGTCCTGCATTGGATACATGCGCCAAAGAAGGCATCAAGCAGGTGATTATTGGCGGCATGGTCGGGAAACTAACCAAAATGGCACAGGGCGAAGTGATTACCCATGCCAATCGCAAAGCGGTGAATACCGATTTGTTGGCAGACATTGCCAAGGCTTGTGGTGCGCCGGAAGATGTTTGTAAGGAAATTAGCGAAGCGCAAACGGCACGCTTTGCAGCAGAACGCATGGAAGCCCTGGGTTTGGATGCTGCGTTTTACCAGGCATTAGCCAAACGGACGGTTGATACCCTGATGGAGCGTTATCCCCATCAATTTGCCTTGCGTGTGATGGTGTGTGATTTTTCAGGCAATGCCCTGGCGGATGTTCGTAGTGACGGAGTTGAGCATGTCTAAATGTACAGTTCTGGGCGTTCTGGATAATGGCGAAGCAGGTTTAACAGCTGAACATCTGAATATATTAAAGAAAGCCGATGTCATTATTGGCGGAAGCCGCGTTTTGGCAATATTTTCCGGAGAATTCAAATCCGGTGCGGAAACCTTTGATTTAAAAGGTCATTTGAAAGATGTGCCGGCGCGTATTAAAGCGGCACTTGATCAAGCCCAGGCGGTGGTCGTGTTGGCAACTGGTGACCCGCTTTGTCATGGTATTGCCAATTATTTGAAAAAAAAGATCGGCTTATCCAGGCTTTATATCTTACCCAATGTGTCGGCTTTGCAGCTGGCTTGTGCGAGAGTGGGTGTAAGCTGGCAGGATGCTTATATTTGTTCCATTCACAGCAAAGATGCAGGCGAATGGGTCGCGCATCGAGGCAACGAACACGGCCTTTACCCCTTGTTCAAAGCATGTGTGCAACATAGGAAAATTATCACATTTACCAGCCCTGAGAATAATCCAGCGCGTATTGCCCGGATGCTCGTGGCCGAAAATATGGCAGATGATTTTGAGATGATCGTCACAGAAAACCTGTTGCGGGATGATGAGCGGATGATTGCCGATGTACCCGTATCAGAATTGGCAGAGCAGGACTTTGCTGATTTGAATATGGTCATTCTGGAACGAAAAAAGCCTGTCACCAGGCCTGTGTTGTTTGGCCTGCCAGATGCCAGATTTAACCAACGTAAACCTGAAAAAGGCTTGATTACCAAGCGTGAAGTGCGCGCCGTATCGTTGGCGCATATGCAACTTAAATCGAACAGTATCGTCTGGGATATTGGTGCAGGCTCTGGTTCGGTGGGTTTGGAAGCGGCGCGTCTTTGCCCCAATGGTTGGGTGTATGCCATTGAAAAAAATGCAGCTGATTTTGACATTGCTCTGAGTAATCAAGTCCAGATGGGTATTCACCACTATACCCTGGTCAATGCCAAAGCCCCTGAATGTTTGGCAACATGGCCAACCCCCGATGCTGTGTTCGTTGGCGGTTCAGGCGGTGAACTTGGTGAGCTTATCTCATTGATTATAGCCCGATTAAATGAAGGTGGTCACTTGGTGATGAATTTTGTGACCATGGAGAACCTTGCCACTGCAACTGCATGCTTGAAACGCCTGAATGTGACATGGTCGGTTACGCAGATGCAAGTGTCACGTAGTAAACCCATTTTGCACATGCACCGCATGGCTGCGGAAAACCCTGTGTGGATAGTAAGCGTGGAAAAAGCATGAAAGGAAAACTTATTGCAACATCATTAGGCCCCGGTGATGCAGGACTGATTACACGCAAAGCTTGGCAGGTTTTACAGTCTGATGCTTTGTGGTGTTACCCTGTACGACGAAAGGGTGGTACAAGCCATGCCCTAGGCATTGTCCAGCGTGCAGATGTAGCGATGCCAGCAGATGCCCTGGCATTGGTATTTCCGATGACGCATGTTGCTGAAGTGTTGGCGCGGGCGTGGGCAAGAGCGGCGGATCAGATTGTGCCAACGCTGCAAAGCGGGCGCGATGTAGCATTTTTGGTGGAAGGCGATGCATCGACCTTTTCCACATTTACATATCTTGCTCGTTACGTGCAAAACCTGGATGCAGAGATTGAAGTGGAAATCATTGCTGGCGTGCCATCGTTTAATGCGGCGGCGGCGAGTACGTCTTTTCCGCTGGCAGAGACGGATGACACGGTAGCCATTGTCCCCGCAGGTTATGGCCTGGACGAATTGGAAAGGTTATTACCGCATTTTGATACCCTGGTGTTGCTCAAGGTGAAGCCTTTATTGGATAGCCTGATTGATTGGCTGGTCACGCATGATTTAGTGGACGATGCGGTGTTTGTCGAAAAGGCAGGCGCACCTGAAGAACGGATGGTTCGAGATGTGGCCTCGCTCAAAGGCGAAAAAGTGAATTATCTATCGTTGATGTTGGTACGTAATCCAAACAGGGAACGCGGCGAAATAATTCGCGGCTGCAAGAAAAAGGATGCTTAAACATGATTGATACGAAACCCTTAAGTGGCAAGGTTGTGCTGGTTGCCATTACCAAACACGGTTCAGCCCAAGCCAAAGAACTTGCGCCATTATTGCCCCAAGCCGATATTATTACCTCGATGAAATTTGCACATGTGTTTGCTGATGTGGCGAACAAGGTACACGCATATGAAGGCACATTGCGCGCGCAAATCCCCTTGATGTTTAAAGACTACGACCAACTGATTTACTTTGTGTCTTTGGGCGCGGTGGTTCGATTGATTGCGCCGCATATGATTTCCAAGGATGAAGATCCTGGTGTGCTGGTAGTGGATGATGCCGGGCAATATGTGATTCCTGTGCTCTCCGGGCATGTGGGTGGTGCTAATGCCTGGGCTGAATATGTGGCAGGACTCATGCACGCCAAACCTGTACTGACCACGGCATCGGATGTGGGTAAAACGATTCCTGTAGATATTTTAGGGCGTGAGTTGGGCTGGAAGGTGGAATGCCCGAAAATTAATATCACGCGCGTGTCGGCGCATGTGGTGAATGAAGAACCGATTGCTTTGGTGGATGAGAGAAACAATCCAACTCTGGATTGGTGGACACGCAGCAATGATTTACCGACAACCATTCACTTGTTTGAAAAATTTGAAGATGTGGATACAGACAAATTTGCGGCGGTGCTTTGGGTGACGCATCGTGAACTGCCTGAAAATATCTGGCATGAATTCCATGAGAAACTGGTGGTGTATCGCCCGTGATAATCAACCGCATTCATCCGAACCTTACTCCTGCAAAGGGAGAAGGAGTCAAGGTGATACTGGGGCTGGGCTGCGACCGTGATACATCGGGCAAGACCATAGAAACAGCAATCATGAATGCATTGGCAAGCGTAGGGTTATCGATGAATGATGTGGTTGCTGTGGCCTCCATTGATAAAAAATCCGATGAAACAGGCTTGCTATCCGTGTGTAAGCAATATGGCTGGGATTGTACATGGTATGCCGCTGAGCAACTTAAAAAAGTGGACGTGCCTAACCCATCGGACGTGGTGATGAAATATGTAGGAACACCATCAGTAGGTGAAGCGGCTGCTATTTTACGCGCTGGTGGCAAGCAAGACGATTTGATGGTAGAGAAATATAAATTTCGGGGGAGCGATGGCAAACATGCCACGGTGTCCATTGTGAGAGTGAAACATGAGTAGTGGAAAGATTTTATTGGTGGGTTTCGGTCCTGGTGGCGAAGATCAGATGACATTTCGCGCCCGTGCCGCCATTGAAGAAGCGGATGTTGTGATTGGTTATACGACCTATATCAAGCTGGTACGTGATCTGCTTGATGGCAAAGAGGTGATCCGCAAAGGCATGACCGAAGAGATTGATCGCTGTGTGGAAGCTTATGAAGCAGCCAAGCAGGGCAAGGTTGTGGCACTGATTTCATCGGGTGATGTCGGTGTGTATGGCATGGCAGGCCCGACGTATGAGGTGTTGTTTCAACATGGCTGGACACCTGAGTCGGAAATTAACGTTGAAGTTGTACCGGGTACAACGGCACTCAATGCCTGTGCATCATTGGTGGGCGCACCTCTAACGCATGATTTTTGTTCGATTTCATTATCAGATTTGCTCACACCTTGGCCAACCATTCGTAAACGCATTGATGCCGTGGGTGCAGCGGATTTTGTGATTGCTTTATACAATCCGAAATCTGGCAGGCGCACACAGCAGATTGTCGAGGCGCAGCAGATTCTGTTACAGCATCGTAGAGCGGATACCCCCGTGGCGATTGTGAAATCCGCTTACCGCAGACGCGAAAATATCCAGATAACGACACTGGATCAGATGGCCGATTGTGAAATCGGCATGTTGACGACAGTGATAATCGGCAACACCTCTACCTATGTGAAAGACGGTCTGCTAATTACACCACGCGGTTACGCCAACAAATATGATGCTTTGACTGGCGATGCAAAAGAAGGCGAAAAATCTGGTCGTTCGTTGACGATGGGGCTGGAAGGCTGGCATGGCTGTGTGCGGTGTTGGCTAGAAGTAGGCAACCACAAGCCGTGGGAGAAGATTGCCGAGCATTTCAATGCACCATTGGGCGAAATTCTTGCAGCAGTAGCTGGCAGTGATGAGAACGAACCTGCTGGTGGCTATCGAGCTGGCTATATTCCACCCCAACGTTTGGATACGGCACTGGCAGCACTACCTGATTGGGGGCGTTTACGTGCCGTGATTCGTGCCCCAGGTGGGGCGGTTAGCGAATGCCTGTTGCATGGTGATCAGTTTGAATTGAAAGGTGATTGGCTTAACTGCGTGACTGATGCATTTCATGTCCATGTGCATTGGGCGAAGGTGAATCATGCCTATATTGCCAGACGTGGCGAAAAATCGATGGGTATCCATTTCCTGAATAAAGCAGGTCATCTTGTTTTTCGTTTATTATTGGTGCGTGATGGCGATGATTTTAATGCCAGTGCTGTTGCTGCATTTGAGAAGAGTTGGGAAGAATTATCATGAATGAAGTCACTAAACCAAAAATGATGGATTATCGCAGGCACATGATTGTCTGTGTCGGCCCGCGTTGTACCGATGGTGGTGGTCAGGCCTTGTATGACACTTTGGGAGAAAAATTCAAGGCGGCGGGGTTGAACAAGGGTGATCTGCGGGTGAAACGTAGTCGTGCAACCTGTTTTGGAACCTGTAAAGGCGGACCTTTGCTATGCATTCAGCCTGATGGCGTGTGGTATTACAATGTCACCACTGAAAACCTGGATCGGATCATTGAACAGCACCTTGTCGGTGGCGAGCCGGTCGAAGAGTTAATTTACCACCGTGGCCCCGGGCTCGGCAGCCCCTCTAACGCTGCAAGCTGTGGCTGATATTTTTTCGTCTGAGGAACGCGACATCACCTACCGGGTGATTCATGCCCGACGGGATATGCGCCACTTCATCGGAGGTGAAGTCGAGGCGGAAGTGCTGGAGCGGATTCTACAGGCTGCTCATGCCGCACCCTCGGTTGGCTTTATGCAGCCGTGGCGATTTATCCGGATCACCGATGCAGCGCTACGCGAGAAGCTGGCTGGAGTCGTGGAATCTGAGAGGCAGCGCACGGCTGCAGCGATGGATCAGCGCAAGTCCGAGTTTATGCGCCTTAAAGTGGAGGGACTTCGCGATTGCGCCGAACTGATTGCCGTCGTACTTGCACCGGATGATGGTACGGTGTTCGGGCGCCGGACGATGCCTGATGAGATGGCGCTCTGTTCTGTATCCTGCGCTATTGAGAATATGTGGCTGGCTGCACGAGCGGAGAACATCGGCATGGGCTGGGTCTCGTTTTTTGAGCCTGATGATGTGGCGGCGTTATTGCGCTGTCCTGAAGGAAGCAAGCCGATTGCCTTACTTTGTCTTGGCCCGGTCAAAGCGTTTTATGATAAACCCATGCTGGAAAACGAAGGCTGGCGTAAACGCGAATCAATGGATGTTGTGCTGAGCGAAAATCAATATCCTATAGCCACAGATGAACGCAGATGAACACAGATGAACGCAGATGAACACAGATGAACACAGATGAACTCCAAAAATCTTGAATAACAAAATGACTGATTCTATGCTTTTGTTATTCAATCGTTGGCTATAAAAGGGCTGTTTATCATGGCTAATCAGGGTTCAACCACATTTGATTACACAGCTTTGAATGCGCTGCGTAAGAATCATCCGGCATGGCGCTTGTTGCGTGCGGATTCCGCGCCTCTGGTCGCCAGTTTTCTGAACCGCGTATTTATTGAGCCCAATGTGCGAGAGATGGCGCAGACCGATTTACAGGAAGCCCTGGAAGATGAGCTGTTTGCGCTGCGAGAGAGCTTGGGAGCAGAGAGTTATCCACGCTCGGCCTTGGAATATTTAAATGACTGGGCAGATAATGAACAGGGCTGGTTGCGTAAGTTTTATCCGCAGAGTTCCGATGAACCGCATTATGATTTAACTCCGGCTACAGAAAAAGGTATTCGCTGGCTGCTGGGTTTAACCGAGCGACACTTTATTGGTACGGAGTCCCGTTTACTCACCCTGTTTGATCTGTTGCAACAGATCGTGGAAGGCAGTGAAAGCGATCCTAAAAAGCGCATTGCAGAATTGCGTAAAAAGCGCCGTGACATTGATGCGGAAATCAAGCGTATTCAGGGCGGTGATATCCCGATGCTGGATGAAACCGCACTGAAAGATCGTTTTCAACAGTTTGTCATGATGGCGAGCGAATTATTGAGTGATTTTCGTGAAGTAGAGCAGAATTTTCGTATGTTGGATCGCCGTGTTCGTGAACGTATTGCTTTATGGGAGGGTGGAAAAGGCGAATTATTGCAAGATATTCTCAGCGAGTGTGATGAAATTACGGATTCTGATCAGGGTAAGAGTTTTCGTGCTTTTTGGGACTTTCTTATGTCCAGTTCACGGCAGGAAGAGTTGACGGACCTGCTGGATACTGTGATGAATTTGCAACCAGTGGTGGAATCGCGCCCGGACTCACGTTTGCGCCGGGTGCATTATGACTGGCTCTCGGCAGGTGAGCATACCCAGCGCATGGTGGCGCAGCTATCGGGGCAGTTGCGCCGTTTTCTGGATGATCAGGCGTGGCTGGAAAACAGGCGTATTATGGAAATTTTGCGTCAGATTAAAGGCAATGCCTGTGAGGTATTGGAGCAGCCACCGCTTGATTTAGCGATGCAGATAGATGAAATCGGTCTGGATTTTTCCTTGCCTATGGAACGTCCTTTGTATCAGCCGCCATTGCAAACTGCGATAGAATTGGTGACTTTGGAAAAAGGCGTAGAAGATGCTGATACGGAAGCCCTGTTTTCTCAAGTTGTAGTGGATAAAGCACGTCTTAAACAGTCCTTGGCTCAGGCATTGCAAGAGCACTCACAAATTTCATTGGCTGCATTGTTGCAGCAATTTCCCTTGCAACACGGCTTAGCTGAACTGGTCGTGTGGCTGCAGATGGCCAGCGAGCAATCACGCAGTATGATTGATGAAGAAAAAATCGATGTGGTGCAGTGGGATGCCGGGAGTGGCTTGGTAAAGCAGGCAAAGCTGCCACATGTATTGTTTGTGCGTTAGGAGAGGACAAGAATGAATGATGAAACACCGCAAGAAAGTGTTCAGCGCAATCCGCAACTATCGGCTGTCGTGGTTGCCTTGTGCAAGGGCATGATTGACCGTGAGCATGATGCCAGATTGTGGCAGCTGTTGTTGCAAACCCGGTTGGCTGTTGCGGAGTATGTGGAAGTGTTGGGGCTGGCATTGATTTTGGATGAAACAGAAGGTTATGCCTTTTTGCGGGCTCGTGAGCAGGCAGCTGATGAAGAGAAAATACCGCGTTTGGTTGCACGGCGACAGTTGTCGTTTCATGTCAGTTTATTATTGGCTTTGTTGCGAGAGCGTATGGCGGAATCGGATGCATCCGGTGCTGATACGCGGGTGATTGTATCGCGTGATGAGATAGTGGAGATGATTCGTGTATTTTTGCCGGAGGGTAGCAATGAAGTACGGCTGATTGATCAGGTCGATACGTACATCAACCAAGTGGTTAAAATGGGTTTTGCGCGCCATCTTAAGGGGTCGGAAAAAATGTACGAATTGCATCGTATTATCAAATCATTTGTGGATGCGCAGTGGTTGGCGGAATTTGATCAGCGGTTGGCTGAATATAAGCAGTTATTATCGGTACAGGACAAGGTGATTGGCGCATGAATGAAACCCTGGGCCTGGAGTTTATCAAGGACGATGCGCTGACTGGCTTTCGCCTAAAACGTCTGGAAGTGTTCAATTGGGGTACTTTCGACCAACACGTATGGTCATTTGATCTGCTGGGCAAAAATGGCCTGCTGACCGGCGATATCGGTTCGGGCAAATCAACCCTGGTGGATGCGGTGACCACCTTGCTCGTGCCAGCGCACCGGGTTGCCTACAATAAAGCGGCAGGGGCATTGGCCAAAGAGCGTGATTTGCGCTCGTATGTGTTGGGCTATTACAAGTCCGAACAGAGTGAAGCAATCGGCACGGCCAAACCAGTGGCGCTGCGTCAGCATGGCAGCTATTCGGTGATTCTGGGGGTGTTCTATAATGAGGGTTATGATCAAACAGTGACGTTAGCGCAGGTGTTCTGGTTTCGTCAGCCGCAAGGGCAACCGGAGCGCTTTTATGTGGTGGCGGATGAAGAACTTACCATTCAGGAACACTTTGGTAGTTTTGGTTCGGAGATGGCCAGTCTGCGCAAGCGTTTGAAAAAGCAGGATATGAATCTGTTTGATGCTTTTCCGGCTTATGGAGCATTTTTTCGACGGCGTTTTGGCATTGAAAATGATCAGGCACTGGAGCTCTTCCATCAAACGGTATCGATGAAATCGATTGGTAATCTGACTGCATTTGTACGCGGACACATGCTTGAACCGTTTGATGTGCAATCGCGTATTGATGCGCTGATTGCACATTTTGATGATCTGGATCGAGCCCACAAAGCGGTATTGACGGCCAAGAAACAGGTGAGTTTACTCACACCGTTAATGGAAAAGTGCCACAAACATGCGGCCTTGGATCAGGAACGCATGCAATGGGATGCGGCGCGTCAGGCATTACGCGCATATTTTGCCACCATCAAAGCGGATTTATTGGCGCAGCGCATCGTGAAATTGGATGGAGAACTGGAGCGCTTACAATTGCGCGTGTCGGAACTCACAGACAAAGTGAAAACGGGGCAACAGCAAGAGCGGGAACTCGAACGTGCCATGGCCGATCAGGGGGGTGATCGCATTACTTTGCTGGAGCAGAAAATTGCAGAAAAAGAAGCTGATAAACAACGCTGTTTGCAGCGATCCCAGCGCTATGATGATTTGATTTCCGATCTTGAGATGCCAGCCGTAAAAGATGGTGATGCCTTTTTAAAGCAGCGCGATACATGTTTACAATTGTTAGAAAGCCTTGCCAATGAAGAAGCGCAGACACAAAATGACAGGAGTGAACTGGGCGCAGATTTGGTGGCAGGAAAACGCGAATATGATGAATTACAGGATGAACTCAAAGGCTTGAAGAGCCGTAAAAGTAATATTCATGAGCAACAAATTATCATTCGTAAGCGTTTGTGTGATGAGCTCGGATTATCCGAAGAAGGCATGCCTTTTGCGGGCGAATTGATTCAGGTGCGTCAGGATCAGCGCGATTGGCAGGGGGCGGCAGAGCGGCTATTGCATGGTTTTGCTTTGTCGATGCTGGTGACCGATGCGCATTATGCCAAGGTCATGGCATGGGTGAATGAGAACCATTTGCAAGGACGATTGGTCTTTTTTCGGGTGCGTGAAGGGGAGCGCCAATACACCCCGCAACATGCAACTTCGTTGGCGCATAAATTAGAAGTGAAACCGGACTCACTGTTTTACCACTGGTTGCAGCAGGAGTTGGCGAAGCGATTTGATTATGCCTGTTGTGCTGATTTGGAGAGTTTCCATAGAGAAACCCGAGCAGTGACCATGGCTGGGCAAATCAAAGCCAAGGGTGGGCGGCATGAAAAAGATGATCGCCATCGCATCGATGATAAGCGGCGTTTTGTTCTGGGCTGGAGCAATATAGAAAAGATTGCTGCTCTGGAGCTTGAGGCCAAACAGCAGGAACAAGCATTGGCCGATCTGGCTGGTCGGATTGCAGGTTTGGACAAGATATTACAGACGCAGAAGTCACGCTTGGGATTATTGGCGCAGCTTAAAGCCTATCCGGATTTTCAGGATATCAATTGGCGGCCTCTGGCCTCGGAGATTCAGCAGTTAAATCATGAGAAAGCGGAGTTGGAAGCAGCTTCCGATCAACTGCGTTTGTTGGCAGAACAGCGTGATCTGGTGTTGCTACAGTTGGAAAAAGATGAGGCGTTGTTGTTAAAACGACGTGATGAATGCTCCAAAAGCGAGCAAAAGCGTACCGATGCACAGGCCATGCTGGCAAGCCTGCAAGCTTTGCTGGCTGAAGCAGATGAGGCTTGGGAAGCCAGCCAAACGTTGATCGACGGGCTGGCTGTTGAGGTGTTGGGCAAGGATGTGGCGCAACAGGTGGAGTTTTGCGAAGGTCATGAGCAGGCCTTGCGTGGTGAGTTGCATAAGCGGATTCAACGTCTCGATGGCAGGTTATCCACGCTGAATAATCAGATTATTACAGCTATGGCGCACTTTAAGGAAATATATCCGCTGGAAACACAGGAGATGGATGCCGATCTGCGTGCCGCGCATGAATATGAGAAGATGCTGGAAGGCTTGAATGTTGATGGTCTGCCGCGTTTTGAGTCACGATTTAAGGATATGCTCAATGAAAATACCATTCGAGAAATCGCCAATTTTCAGAGCCAGCTCATGCGTGAGCGTGAAACGATTAAAGAGCGCATTGAGCGCATCAATGCATCATTAACCCATATTGATTATGTCGAAGGCCGCTATATTACCTTGCTGGCCCAGGCTGCGGTGGATTCAGAAATACAGACATTTCAGCAGGATTTGAAGGCCTGTACGGAAGGCAGTGTGACAGGCTCGGAAGATCAGCAGTATTCCGAAGATAAATTTTTACAGGTAGAGAAAATTATTGCCCGTTTTCGCGGCCGCGAAGGCGATATGGATGTCGATTTACGTTGGCAGCGTAAGGTTACCGATGTGCGCAACTGGTTCCGCTTTGCCGCATCCGAGCGTTGGCGTGAGGATGATACAGAATACGAACATTATGCTGATTCGGGCGGTAAATCGGGTGGCCAAAAAGAGAAACTGGCTTATACAATATTGGCGGCCAGTTTAGCCTATCAATTCGGCCTGGAGTGGAATGCCGTGCGTTCGCGCTCGTTTCGCTTTGTGGTGATTGATGAAGCTTTCGGGCGTGGCTCGGATGAATCGGCAGAATATGGTTTGAAGCTGTTTGCCCAACTTAATTTGCAACTGCTGATTGTCACACCCTTACAAAAAATCCATATCATTGAACCGCATGTGCAGCATGTGGGCTATGTCAGCAATGAGGGGGGAACGAACTCGAAATTACGCAATCTAAGCATTGAAACCTACCGTGAAGAGAAAAAACAGCGTACGGAATCATCTGCGTGAAATGGACAAATAGCGCTGATATCAGGGCGGAATTGGAACGGCGCTGGAAGCGGGGCGAGATGTGTCGCGCGCGCGTTGGTGAAGAGGGGTTATTTCCGCTGTCGTTATCGTTTAAAAAGCCATCGGCCAAAACCATGCTGAATGAGTTTTCTAACTTACAGGATTGGGTGAAGATCATCACGCAGTTTGCCCGTCAGCATGATTTGCAACTGCAGTGGCATGATGTGAATCACCGTAGTCTGGGGCGGCAACAACTGCCCGCAGCGCTGTTATTATCTACGCCTGAACAAGCGGCGGCTTTGATCGGCAAGCGGGAGGCACTGAAACAGTTTGTCCAGTTGTATAAAACCACATCGCAACGCTGCTCGGAATTACAGCCATGGCTGTTGAAGCGACCGCTCAAGGCATTGTCCCTGGGCTTGGTTTGGACGCGATTGGTTGACCTGTGTTTATGGATACAGGCTCACCCGCGCCCCGGCATTTATTTGCGACAAGTCAGTTTAAGCGGTATCGATAGCAAATTTATCGAATCGCACAGGGGTGTACTGGCCGAGTTGTTTGACCTGGTATTGCCGCGCTTTGCCATTGATGATGATTTTTCAGGCGCGGCTGGTTTTGCACATCGTTATGGTTTTCTGGATAAACCGTTGATGCTGCGGATGCGTCCGTTGGATAAGACCATCAAATTATTACCATGCGAAGCTCAGCATGATGTGATGCTGACAGCCAAAGCCTTTGCGCATTTGCATCATGATATACAAGCGCAGGTAGAGGTCGTTTTTATTGTTGAAAATGAAATCAATTATTTGTCATTCCCCGACATGCCGAACGCTTTACTGATTTTTGGTTCGGGTTATGGTTTTGATGCGCTAAAGTCAGCTGGATGGATCAAGCGATGTGCTCTCTATTACTGGGGTGATCTGGATACGCATGGCTTTGCAATCCTGAATCAACTGCGAGCAAGCTTTCCGCAGGTGCAATCATTTTTGATGGACAGGAAGACCTTGCTCAAACACCAGTCAGTCTGGGGCCGGGAGCCAAAACAAGAAACGAAAGATTTACTTAATCTTACGCCGGATGAGGCCGCGTTGTATGATGAATTAAGGCGAAATAAACTCTCGGAGCGGATTCGACTGGAGCAGGAGAGTATCGATTTCATGTATGCAAAAAAATATATTTTATCGACAGAATCAAGCGCTGGCACTCCCTGCGCGCGATAGGGGGTGTTTTGAACACAGGTTTACATGGATATAAATAAATGAACGCACTGATGATTCAAGGTACAGCTTCGGGTGTCGGTAAGTCCGTGCTGGTGGCCGGTCTGTGCCGTCTGTTGGCTCGAAATGGCGTATCGGTGGCACCATTCAAACCACAGAATATGAGCAATAATGCGGCGGTGACGATTGATGGCGGCGAGATTGGCCTGGCTCAGGCGCTGCAAGCTTTTGCCTGTGGTATTGAGCCAACTGTGCACATGAATCCTGTGTTGATCAAACCCGAAGCTGATGAAAAAGCCCAGTTGGTAGTACGAGGAAAAGTGGTTGGTCAACTGCATGCCAAGCGTTTTCGTGAAGATCGTATCGGTTGAATGCAGATGGTGCTGGAATCGTTTGCACAACTGCAAGCGGAGTATGATGTGGTGATTATTGAAGGGGCGGGATCTCCCGCCGAACCGAATCTGCGCGAGGGCGATATCGCTAATATGGGCTTTGCCGAGGCTGCCGATGTGCCGGTTTGGCTGGTCGGCGATATCGATTGTGGTGGCGTGTTTGCAGCGCTCACAGGCTCGCTTGATATCCTTTCCGGATCTGAAAATGCACGCGTCAAAGCGCTGTTGATCAATCGTTTTCGCGGTAATCTCTCCCTGCTCGATGATGCGCTGGTCTGGCTGGAGCAGAAAACAGCGCGGCCTGTTGCCGGTGTGATTCCATACCTGCCGCTTGAGTTGCCGGAAGAGGATGCACCCTACCGCCACACGACATCTTGCATCTCCCATCTTTCATCCGACCTGTTTCACATTGCCGTGGTTATCTATCCTCGCATTTCCAATAACGACGATATCGATCCGCTGGCTTCGGAGCCGGGTGTCGACCTGAGGTTTGTGCGTTCGCCGGAAGCGTTGAATCCTGCAGACCTGATCATTTTACCCGGTTCCAAGCATGTGATATCCGACTTGAAATGGCTGCGTGCAAACGGCTTTGTGCAGCCACTACAGCGACACCTGCGTTATGGCGGCAAGGTGCTTGGTCTGTGCGGTGGCATGCAGATGCTTGGTACGGTTATCGAAGATGACCGTGTGGAGGGCGGAAGCTCAGAAGGACTCGGTTGGTTGCCGCTTTCCACGACCATGCGCCCGGAGAAGACGCTGCTCCGGGTGGATCGGCCATCGCCGCGATTTGGCGGTGAGCGCGTCACCGGCTATGAAATACACCATGGGCAATCCGATGCTGAGGATACACTCTTCCCGTTTGCGACATGTTCTGAAGATGCTCTGGTATGGGGAAGTTATGTGCACGGGCTGTTTGAGCAGGGAGGTTTCCGTAAGGCATGGCTGGCGCAGATGGGTTTTGCTGCCGGCGATGGCAGGGATCAGCGGCAACGCACAACCGCTTCGCTTGATCTGTTAGCCGATGCCCTTGAGCGTGAGTTGAGACCGGAACTTCTGGCACCCTTGCTACAACGGAAGCAAGCGAGATGACGGGGATTTTGCTACTGGCGTTATTATTAGAATGGCTGATCGGTGATCCGCAATCCTGCTACCACCCGGTTGCCATGTTCGGTCGCTGGATAGCCTGGTGCGAGTCGTTTCTGTATGCTGATGATCGCTACCGGGGGCTAATGACGTGGTTGCTTGTCGTCTCCGTTGCTTTCATGCTGCTTTGGATCGGCCACCGACTATTGGGTTGGCCCTTTGATGTCCTGCTGTTGTGGGCATCCATAGGCTGGAAATCGCTGTTTGAGCATGTGCGGGCAGTTCTTGATGCAACATCGGACCAACAGGCCCGCCTCCTCGTTGCGAACATCGTCAGTCGGGATACCGGACATATGAACATGGCGGATGCACGCCGCGCAGCACTGGAATCGCTAGCGGAGAATGCTTCTGATGCCGTGCTTGCACCACTATTCTGGTTTGCTCTACTGGGGCCACTGGGGGCAGCGGTGTACCGCATGATCAATACGCTCGATGCCATGTGGGGTTATCGCAATGCCCGCTATTTGTCCTTTG
>CAJXNE010000018.1 GCA_913056285.1 uncultured Zetaproteobacteria bacterium
ACCTTCTGTTCATTCGTGTGTCGTGGCTCAAGGTTTTTGGTTCCGGCTATGCTGGGTTAGGAATTACAACAGGATTATAACGACCCACAGGCGCGCGCTAAAAAGTCCATGTGATCGACGCCGAAGAACATTTCAGGGCGGCCACGACCGTGGTGCAGGTAAAAGGTCGGCACGCCAAATGCGCCGGCATGCAGAGCCTGTTCGGTCAAGGCATTCAGCTGTGCTTCCTGTTCTGATTGATCAGCCAGGCCGGATAACCAGCTCTGTGGCAGATCATGCAATGCGACCACCTGTTGCAGCCAGTCGCTCTGTTTCGGATCGACTGCGCCTGACCAGATACTGTTAAATACCGCTATACAGAAACGTCTTCGCTTTTTGTCTTGCATATCCAGCGCACATCGCATGGCAGGCCTGCTATCAAAGCTACCCGGTTTGATCATGGTGAATGGCACGTCAAGCACTGTTGCCCAACGCTTCGAATCACGCAGGCAATAGATGGCTTTATTTTTGATCGTAGCAGGCGGCGTGTTCCCCGACCATTTAATCAATTTGGGCAGGTTGACCGGAAGCCATTGGAAATCGACATGATGTTGTTGGCTGAAAGCATCCAGTCGGGTGGCGGCCAGATAGCTATATGGACTGATAAAATCAAAATAGAAGTCGATAACCGGTTTACTCATGCTTGCCTGTATACCCCTTGGGCCGGATGGCGACCGTGTTTTTGATTCTGGTGCAGACTTGTCCGTCTTCACGCACGTAGGTCATCTCAAAGCATGGCGTGGCGCGACCATGCGTTTCAAGCGCTTGCCTGATATCTTGCTCTGTTTGCGTATCAAAATCAAAGTGAAGTACCAGGCTGGAATTACCAACCCGGATAAAATCGAGCTCCAGTTTTTTTGTGACCACGCGATAGCCAGGAAATTTTTTCAGGCAAGCCAGCGCCGGCACGGGATCAGCAAGGCTGGCCTGATAACCGCCAAACATATTGCCGGAAGCGTTGGCCGACAGCCAGTTTAGCGGCAGCCGAATGCGGGCCATACTCCAGTCCTCTGCCAGCGCAATGACTTTAACGCGCATCAGGAAATAAGGCGGATACCATTCAAATCGACGCCGTGGAGAAAGAAAACGGAGTTTAATTAACAGGTTTACATTACTGCGCACATGTTCTCCTTATGCAGTCCTGAGTATTTGCAGGCATAGTATTCATTAGAGACTTAATTAGTTTCTATATGAAACGTACAATATAAAGTAGGTTTCTTATATATACCTGCTATACTTGCCATATGGAAGCCCCACCACCGCATGAAACCTGCCCCATCACCCGACTACTGGAGATTGTAGGCGATCGCTGGAGTTTTCTAATGATACGCGATGTGTTTTACGGTGTCAGGCGTTTTGATGCGATGCAGAAACATTTGGGTATCTCGAAGAAGGTGCTTGCCGATCGTCTACGCCGGTTACAGCAGGCCGGGATATTTAAAAAAGTTCCATACCAGCAGCGACCGCAGCGTTTTGAATATCGGCTCACAGCAAAGGGGCGCGACCTGTTTCCAGTGCTACTTACCATGATGCGATGGGGTAATCGCTGGTTGGATGAAGGTAATACCCATGTTCTCAAGCTACAACACCAGCATTGCGGTGAGATCGTTGAACCGGAACTGGTGTGCAGCCTTTGTAAGCAGCCGCTGACACCGGCCAAAGTCAGGGCTGTTATGGTTCCACTCAATGCGCATACGGGGACAACAGATGAAACTTGATGATAGCCAGGCATTACTGAAGCGTTGCCGAAAACAGAATGAACGTTTACAAAAGGCGCTGGAAATTAACCACTTGATTGCCGGCGAGTTAGAGCTGGGGCCGTTGTTGCGGCAAATTATGGAAATTACACAATCTATCATGGATGCGGAAGGGTGTTCGCTGTTTCTGATTGATAAACAAACTGGCGATCTGGTTTTTCATAATACCACTGCGAGCCATGAAGCGCAGATGAAAGAGCTATGCCGCCTTTCAATGGGTTGTGGCATTGCCGGTTGGTGCGCGGAACATAGCAGTACGGTGCGCCTTAATGATGTGTATTCAGATTCCCGCTTTGCTGATGAGTTCGATAAACTGACCGGCTTTAAAACCCGTAATATGATATGCGTACCGATGATTGCACGCGGACAACTCATCGGTGTTTCTCAGGTCATCAATCATCACCATGGCGATTTCAGTTTATCTGAAGAGGAACTGATGGAATCGTTGGTGCCGATGGAAGCCATTGCTATCGACAATGCGCGTACCCACCAGCGCCTGCTCGATAAACAAATGTTAAAACACGATCTCGAACTGGCCAAATCAATTCAGCAGTCTTATCTGCCATCGTCGATGCCTGATGTGGCGGGTTATGCTGCATCGACGTATATCCATCCTGCATTTGAAGTGGGTGGTGATTTCTTCGATGCGGTGACGTTGCCGGATCGACGAATTGCCTACCTGCTGGGTGATATCTCTGGCAAAGGCGTTTCGGCGGCAATGGTCATGTCTGGCGTGCTTCAGGCATTACGCAGCGAATTAAATCATGGTGGAAGCGCAGGGGAGATACTGAGTCGATATAATCAATCCCTGTGTCAAACAGCCAGCAATGGCATGTTTGCCAGTATCGCGCTGATGATACTCGATCCGGAAACAGGCATTGTGGAATCAGCCAATGCAGGGCATCCACCCCCTATTCACCTCAGCAAACAGCGCATTTGGCAAGCCGACGAGGCTTCCGGACCGCCGGGCGGAATCATCAGCAATGTGCATTATGATTGCGAAACAGCAGTGATGGAAGCGGGCGAAATGATTCTGTTCTACAGCGATGGCCTTACTGACGCGCGTAACGAGCAACAGCAAATGATAGGCATGAATCGTATATTGGCCTGGATGCAGGATGCGCCGGCTAACGCACCTGCCTGCATCGACTATTTAACCAAAAGAATTAACAGCTTTGTTGGCGATGCCCCGCAAACGGATGATATTACATTGATGGCATTGATAAGAAGGGATTAATCCGCAGCCTGTTAATCCACAGCCCGAGCCGCAGCGATGGCTGCCATGTTGACAATATCATCGACACTTGCCCCGGTTTGAAGCACATGGGCCTGTTGCGGCAGGCCGAGCAGAATCGGGCCGATAGCCGTACCGCCACCGAGCTCACGCAGCAATTTATAAGCGATATTGCCGGCTTGCATCGTGGGAAATACAAGCACATTGGCCGGTTCTTTGAGTTTGCTGAATGGGTATTGACCCAGAATCGCACCATTGACCGCAGTATCTGCCTGCATTTCGCCATCGACTTCCAAATCCGGTGAGCGTTCATGCAATAAACGGGTTGCTTCCGCCACTTTTCGGGTTTCAGCATGATCCGCACTGCCAAAGTTTGAGAATGAAAGCATGGCCAGGCGAGCGCCACAACCCAGTGATGTGGCTGTGTGCGCAGAAAGCTCGGCCAGTTCAGCCAGTTGTTCGGCATCCATATCCACATTTACCGTACAATCGGTGAGAAAATAGGCGCTGTTTTCCATAATCATTAAATACATGCCGTAGACATGGTGTTGGTTGCCGCTGGCATCATGCCCGAGCACCTTAAGCATAGGCCTGAGCACATCCGGATAATGAGCGGTGCGGCCGGATAACATGCCATCGGCAAAGCCCTGGCGTACCAGCATAGCACCAAGCACATTGATATCATTGCGCAGCATTTTGGCGGCGCTATCCGGCAGAATGCCATGACGATTGCGCAGGTCGTAATACGCTGCTGACAGAGTCGCGAAACGCTCATCCTCCACCATCGGATCAATCAGCGTAATACCATCGATATCCAGTTGTGTAGCCTGGCATAACTGTTCGACCTTGCTGTGCCTGCCGATCAAAATGGGGGTGGCAACGCCGGATTCCTTCATCTCAATGGCGGCGCGAATCACTGTCTCATCCTCGCCTTCGGGCAAGACCAGACGGAGTGGATTGGCCTGTGCTTTTTCCATAATCATGCGCATAAACAATCGAGACGAATCAATGCGGCCAGCCAGTTCCTGAGCATACGCGTTGGCATCCTGCAATGGTTTGCGCGCGACACCCGTATCCGTCGCGGCTTTGGCAACAGCAACCGGCACCACCTCAATCAGACGGGGGTCGAACGGCTTTGGAAGAATATATTTGGGGCCGAAGCGCAGTTCATTAACGCCGTATGCTTTCAACACCGAGGCAGGCACATCCTGACGGGCGAGATTTGCCAGCGCATGCACGGCGGCGACCTTCATTTCATCGTTAAATGTGGTGGCGCGGGCATCCAGCGCGCCACGGAACAGAAAGGGGAAGCCTAGTACATTATTGACCTGATTGGGGCGGTCGGAGCGACCGGTCGCCATAATCAGATCTTTTCGGGTCTGCATCGCCAAATCATAATCAATTTCGGGCTCGGGGTTGGCCATGGCGAAAATAATCGGGCGTTCCGCCATTGTTTTAAGCATGGCCGGGTCGACCATATTGCCCTGTGACAGGCCGATAAATACATCTGCTCCATTCATCGCTTCAACCAGCGTGCGTTCCGCACGATCGGTAGCAAAATATTGTTTATGGGGCGGCAATTCATCAGTTCGGTCTTTGGAAATCACGCCTTTGCGGTCAAGAAAGAGAATATTTTCGCGTTTGGCTCCCAGTTGCTCGATCAGCTTCATGCAGGCAAAACCTGCTGCGCCAGCACCCAGGCAGGTGATTCTGACTTCCTCAATCTGTTTATCCTGCAAAACCAGTGCATTGATAAATGCTGCGGCCATAATCACGGCAGTGCCATGCTGATCATCATGCAGCACGGGGATATTCATGCGTTTTTTTAATTCTTCTTCGATAATAAAACATTCCGGTGCTTTGATATCTTCCAGATTGATGCCGCCGAAGGTCGGCTCCATGCGGGCTACAGTGTCCACGATACTCATCGGGTCGTGCTCATCCAGTTCGATGTCGAACACATCAATATCGGCGAACCGCTTGAATAATACGCCCTTACCCTCCATCACAGGCTTGCCTGCCAAGGGTCCGATATTGCCCAGCCCCAGCACAGCCGTACCATTGGTGATAACGCCAACCAGATTGGCGCGGGCGGTATATTCGTCCGCCAGCTCCGGGTTTTTCTCAATGGCCAGACAAGGTTCAGCCACGCCCGGTGTGTAGGCCAGCGCCAGATCACGTTGGGTAACGCACGGTTTAGTCGGTTTGATGCTGATTTTTCCCGGCGTTGGTGAACTGTGGTATTCGAATGCTTCCTTGCGCAGTGCTTCTTTTGGCATTTGTGACCCCTTTGGCTACAATCATCCTAACGTGCATGAACTTTTTATGTTATATTAATCAATAATGGCAAGCATAACGCCGCTGGCCTTGCGGGTCATGGAGGGAAATATGAAAATAGGTTTTGCAGGTGCTGGTGCTGTTGGCAGTCACTATGGCAGCAAGCTGATTCAGGCTGGATTCGATGTATTATTATTGGCGCGAGGGCAGCATTTGGCCGCCTTACAATTGCGCGGATTAAGACACGAATCAGAGGGGACGTGCAAACAGGTTGCCGTTCAGGCGACCGCAGAAGTCGCTCAACTTAAGCGTTGCGATATTGTAATACTGAGCTGCAAAATGACCGGCTTCAACGATATGATTGCCGCACTCCAACAGAATATACATCCCGAAGCGCTGCTCGTAACATTGCAAAATGGCGTAGAAGCGCCGGATATGCTGGCGTCAGCTTTTCCCCAGCATGCCGTTGCTGCAGGAACCGCCTTTATCGGTGCGCGGCTGGAATCGCCCGGCTATGTGATTCATTCGGCTGCCGGAGGTCTGCGTATGGGGATGTGGCAACAGGGTTCCGGTGAAAAACATCTACCAGCACTGATCTCGGCATTCCAGTGTGCGGCTGTGCCGTTTCGATTGGATGACGATCCGGCTGCAATGCTTTGGCGAAAAATGTTGTGGAACTGTGGCTTTAATGGCATCACTGCCATCACTCGCCGTTATGCCCGCGACATGGCAGCCAATGCCGAAACGCTGGCCATCGTATCGCAGGCGATGCAAGAGACTGTAGCGCTTGCCCGTGCGCTGGGTATTGCCATCGGTGAGGCAGATACCCTAAAGCACATCGAAGTAACGCGGGCTATGGGGCCGGTGAAAACCAGTATGTGGCAGGATATCGAAGCAGGTCACTGCACTGAAGTGAACTTCATCAATGGCTATGTGGCAAAACAGGCTGAAGCAATGCAATTGCATGCTCCCGTCAACCGAATGCTGACGAGCCTTGTCCACGCCATCGAAAAAACGTAACAAAGTCGCATCACACTGAACAGAGGGAGGCTGCCGAATCATTCAATATATTCTGCTGTGTCACTTTGAGCCAATCTGAACTAATGTGATGCAGGCCACATTATTGCCTGCCGCCGCGCGCATATTCGGAACATAATCGGCACGGAGGCGCACTATGGCATCTATCCCACATTTTGAAGACAACCATCAATCGATATTCAGCGAGAAGACCCGGCGAAAGTTATCCGTTGCACTGCTTGGCCTGACTGGTGTTGTCTGCATTGCGTTGTTGTACATGCTGGGGAAAACCATGTAAGCACCCAAACGTCAGCCGGGCAGGTTTTCCGGCCTGCCCCGCTTATGTCAGAGGCTTCGGCTCGCCGAACAAATACCCCTGCAAGGCATTGATGCCGATCTTTTCCAGACTCTTGAGCTCTTCTTCCGTTTCAACACGTTCGGCAATCACCTGCACATCCAGCCCATGGGCAATATCAACCACGGTTTGCAGGAAGAAACGGTTGTCGTCATGCTCGGCGATATTACGGACATAACTGCCATCGAGTTTAATATAATCCAGCTTCAGGCGACGTAAGGTCTGGAATGAACTCATCCGCGTACCGAAATGTTCCATCACGACCGCACCTCCGTAATCATGTACAAGATCAATAAACGATTCGGCAGCATCCAGACTTTGCAACAAACCATATTCAGTGATTTCAAAACACATCTGTGATGCAGCCTCTCTGTGACTGCCAAGCTGTGTTGTCAGCCAGTCCATAAAGTCGGTATTATCAAGCGAGCGGGCAGAAATATTGATGCCCAGTTTGCCAGCGTCCGGTTCGCCGGATGCATTCGATTCAAGCGCTGTAGTGATGTGTTCAATCACATGGCGGTCAAGCTCAGCATGCATATCCAGCCGCTCTGCCATGGATGTAAATGAAGCAGGCGATACCTGCTCACCCGAATCATCCTGGATACGAATCAGCACCTCGCGATATATCTGTCCACCCTGTTGGTTGAGCACCGCTTGCGCTAGCAGGTGGATGCGATGATCCGCCATAGCCTGTGCAATCAGCGTTTTCCATGCCTCATTGCCTCTGGCTTCACTGTTACTGGTCAACATAACGCATGCATTGGCACCCTGATGTTCAGCTTGTGACAAGGCCGCATCAGCATCAGCCAGAATCTCACCCGGCTCAGTCTGGCCGGAGCTGCTCGCATGAGAAAAGTGGGTGATGCCTGCATGGGCAATATCATCGACTGTCAATGTCGTTGCCAGTGCATTCAAGCCGGCGCGAAGCGATGCCTCGAATTCAGCGACCATATCCGCATCAGCCAGCGGCAGAATAACGGCAAAGTCTGTGCCGGTGATTCTGGCCGGCGTCGCATCCTGAAAAGAATCAGCCAGCCGGGTCAGCAACCGACCGATTTCAACCAACAATGCGCTACCGGCCTGATGACCGAACTGCTGATTGTAGCCGGCAAGGTTTTTCATTCTAATCACCGCCACTGCGCCAGAACCGGCAGTTTCTTTGTCCCTGATGACATGTCCCAACCGGGCATCAAAGCCACGGCGATTAATCAATCCCGTCAATTCATCGTAATGAGCCTGTCGGCGCAGTTGTTCAGCGCGTTCACTGAGTGTACCGATAAAACCTTCTACCTTGGCCGACATTTTATTCATAGCCAGCACGACCCTCTTCAATTCGCGCGTGCGTGGGATATTTTCAACAATCGGAAATTCGCGCTCGGTGATCGCCATTGCCTGTTGTTCCACCTCACCAAGCGGGCGCAGCAAAGCTTTAAGTATCATCAGCACCGCAATCAGAGAAAGACCAAATGCCAGCAACGACCAGCGCAGCATTGTCATCGTCAGATCCCACATTTTTTTATAGGCGTATCCCGGATGCGCCGCCATAGTCAACCTTCCAGCCTGATTCCAACCGGTGGTAATCACCGATTCAGCTACGGGTGTTTCCAGCCTCAGGTTGTTGATAAACCAGGCAGGTACCCCTTCGATGCGGGATGTGTTTTGCCGTTCAATCAACTTTTTTCCCGCCATGGATTCCAGCTTCAACGATTTATAATAACCGCTGTCGAATACCGCATTAACCATGGTATCCATAGTCGCGATATCCTTGCTTTTCATATACGGCACCAGCGACAAACCTAACGAATCGGCGGCGCTCTGTGTTTGCGTGGCCAGTTGCAATATGAGAAAGGAGCGTGTGTTTTCCACGCTGGCCCAGAAAACACCGGAAAAAATCAGTACAGATGTCACAAAAATAAGTGTAATTAGCTGTCGGAATAAGGTCATATCGATTACCTTCCTTGCATATTTTTGGCCGTATAGCTTTGTCCGAGGTTGCGCTCCCGTTGCATACGAACATTCAAATCACGCCATAAATTGATTCGTTGCGACCCTCCGGCCACCCTGCGACCCTGACCGCGTTCCTTGGACATCCACAGATTCTTACCATTAAAACTGTAAACTGGCAACAAGTCATGCCGGCTCGATGCAGGCCGAATTTTGTCAATCAGATTATCCAGAATCAGCGGGTCGCTATCCGGCGTTTCATAATAGGCCAGCACCATATGGGCCTGATTCAAGCGTAGTGCCTTCACATAGGTGATCCGGAGCTTTTCATCGGGCACGCCCATCTCGCGCAGGGTGAAATATTTAGCGATAGAAAAATCTTCACAGTCGCCACCATTGGTAGACAAAAACTCAACCGGCGTGGCCCAATAATCGGCTCGGTGCCAATGCTTTTTGTCCGATATAAAGCGAACCCGATTAAAGAAATCATTGACGGCGTGAATGGATTTCCATTCGCTATCCCCCTTGTGATTGATGATCAGTCGTTGCCATTCAACAATACGATTTTTGGCCGATTGCCCGAACTGGCTCGTAATTCGGCTCAAAAACTCGGGCGTAAAACCATTATTGCCCGCCATGCTAATAGCAATGACAAACAGGATAGACAAAAACAACACCTGCCTGCAAACAGGTAGTAATGGAACCCTGTTTCGAATCGCCATACAAAAACGCAGTGTTGCTAACATGCAGCCGTGAAAACGGCTTTCACAAGGTATTCAGGTCTGTGTGTTTTCATAAAACGTTGCTTCTCATAACGCATAAGAAAAACAAAGCAAAAGAAAGGCCAACCTGAATAGCCTGGCCGACCCTGCTAAAGCATTACAATCAGACTATGATTGAAGCACTTCCATCAGTGAATTGAAAGCAAGCTGCTGTTGCTCGCCAGTCGCCATATTTTTCAGCGTGACCACGCCAGTCTGCATTTCATCTTCGCCAATGACGACAACAAAGCGCGCGCCTTCGCGATCTGCCGCCTTGAACTGGCGTTTGGCGCTGCCGCCACCGCAATGCACCACGCTGAAACCATGTTGGCGTAGTTCATCAGCCTGTTGCAGCGAATAGGAAATCACCTGCTCGCCCAACGCTACCACAGCCACATCCAGCGCAGCCGCTTCCTGTTCAGTCAGCAGCATGGCCAGGCGCTCAATGCCTGCGGCAAATCCGATTGCAGTGGTGGCCGGGCCGCCCAACTCTTCGACTAAACCATCGTAACGACCACCGGCCAGCACTGTACCCTGCGCCCCCAATTGATCGGTGACGATTTCAAAGGCGGTACGATTATAATAATCCAGGCCGCGCACAATGCGCGCATTGATTCTGTATGGCACATGCAAAGCCTTGAGCCCATCCTGTAATCCGGCGAAATGGGACTCGCACGCTTCACACAGGTGATTTACCATTTCAGGCGCATCGCTCAGTTCGGCCTGACATGAGGCCACCTTGCAATCGAGCACGCGCATAGGATTTTTGTCGATGCGCTCGTTGCATGTTTCGCATAACTTGTCAGCACGTTGATTCAAATAAGCCACCAGCGCATCGCGATAGGCCGGGCGACAGGCAGAACATCCCAGCGAATTGATTTCTAACTGCAAGCCGGCAATGCCCAGTTCAGATAAGAATCGGTGCGCCATGGCCAGTATTTCCGCATCTTCCAACGGGCCAGCCGCGCCGAACATCTCCACGCCAATCTGCTGGAACTGTCTTAAACGCCCTTTTTGCGGCCGTTCACGACGAAACATCGGGCCAATATAATGCCAGCGCTGACTACCCGAACGCGTTAACCCGCCCTGCAAGTAGGCACGAACAGCTCCGGCAGTGCCTTCAGGACGGAGACAAATCTGATCGCCACCCTGATCGGTAAAGGCGTACATTTCTTTGGAAACGATATCGGTGGCTTCGCCGATAGAACGCACAAATAACTCAGTTGGCTCCAGGATCGGCAGCCGTACTTCGGAAAAGGCATAGGTGCCAAACACCTTGCGTGCTGCCGTCTCCACACGGTGCCATGCCCGCACCTGTGCAGGCAAACCATCATGAATACCTCGAATACTTTGTAACTTTGTGCCCGCCATTTATTTGCTCTCCTGTTGCTCGCGTATAGCAGCGGCGCGGCGTTCCACATCTTCAACCAGCCTATCAATCATGTTCGCAGTTTTGACCTTCTCCGCCTTTTCGCCATCGCGATACAGCATGTGCACCGGATAGCCGCCGGTGATCCCAACATTCACTTCTTTTGCTTCACCGGGGCCGTTGACCACGCAGCCGATCACTGCAACATCGATATTTTCATGGATGTGCGATAAACGTTGTTCAAGTTCGGCAACGGTATCAATGACATTGAACTTTTGCCGGGCGCAGCTCGGGCAGGCAATCAGATTGACACCGCGATGGCGTAAGCCCAGTGATTTCAGGATTTCAAAACCGACTTTCACCTCTTCCTCCGGCTCGGCGGCCAGCGAGACGCGAATGGTATCGCCAATGCCATCGGCCAGCAGTAAACCCAGACCAATGGATGATTTAACAGTTCCGCCGAACTTGCTACCGGATTCGGTGATACCCAGATGCAGTGGGTAGTCCACCTGTTCGGCCAGTTTGCGATAAGCGGTTACTGTCATTGGAATATTACTGGCTTTCAGCGACACCTTGATATCATTGAAGTTCATATCTTCCAGGATATGGATGTGGTTTAACGCCGATTCCACCATCGCATCAGCGCAGGGCTCGCCGTATTTTTCATTGAGCTCTTTTTCCAGAGAGCCGGCATTGACTCCGATACGAATCGAAATACCTCGTTCCGCCGTTGCTTTAACCACTCGCTCAACCCGGTCGCGGCCGCCGATATTACCCGGATTCAAACGCAATCCATGTACGCCGGCATCGAGAGCCGCCAGTGCCATTTTGTAGCTGAAATGGATATCGGCAATGATGGGCGCATCGGTCTGGTTCAGAATCTCTGGCATGGCTGCAGCCGAATCCGGATCGGGCACGGACACGCGTACAATATCGGCGCCGGCATCTTCGAGCCGTTTAATTTGCGCTACGGTAGCATCAATATCCGTGGTCAGGGTATTGGTCATGGACTGTACCGCAATCGGGGCATCGCCGCCTACACTTACATGGCCGACCTGTAATTGCCTGGTTTTATGACGCGGTTTTACGATATTATCCTGCATCTGATTCCTCTTAGGTATTGTAACTAATTTTTTTGCTGCAGCAGAGCCAGCCGTTCCTTTAGCTGCCTTGCACGTCGCAATGATTCTATATATTCAGATTCTTCAGGCGCCAGGGCGGCAGCATCACGCCAGTATCGGATAGCGACATCGAGTTGTTCTCGCCTGAATGCATCGCTGCCTTTGGAAAAAAGAGAGACCGCTGCGGCATGTACTTTTTTCTCTACCCGGGCTAACAGCTTGCCGGCATCCTTGCCGCCATTGCGTTGGTAGATATGAGCAAGCTGTTTGGCTTGCAGTAACGCCCCGTTAGCCAATGCGGCCTTCACCTGCGCAGCTGTTGCAACTTTTACATGGTTGACTCGTTTGACGTTGATCAATGTTGAAGGCGCGGATGTATGCCCCGGCAAGGGCGGGATACGCAAAAAGTCCGGCATCTTTTGTTTAATATTCGCCATCAGTTTTTTACCCTTGATCTGATCCGGTTGCAGTCGCAAATAGGATTCCAGTTCGATATAGGCCATTTCAGGTAAATCCTTGCTTAAATATCGTAAGCCTTCACGGAACTCCAGGCGCGATCGTTCATCCAGCCGGTCCTCAAAATTTTCGCGCATACGTGCATACACTTCATCGTCGGTGCTGATGCCCGCAGGTGCTTCATAGGCGGTGGCATCATGAAGCAGTTTGCGGTCTTCCCGTCTACGCTGCTTGAGTAATTGTTCAAATCTGAACTGCCGCACATGCTGTTCCATTTCTGCATGCTTTTTTTTGATCATCGCTGGCTTGATGGTGACTGCTTTGGCCTGATCATATGACCATAAAGCATCTGACCATCGCTTTTGCTTCTCACTCTTTTGTGCCACATGTAGATAATGCAGATATACCCGTCTGCGGGCAGGCTCAATGACCTCCTTCAGAAATTTATGGGCTTTTTTATAATTCTTGTCTGACTTGTTCATAGCGAGCACACGCGCTCTGGCACGCATGATCCTGCCACGTTTATAATCATGCCGGATAACAGCGTAGGGATTCATCATATTGAAGGTATCACTGCCCTTGATCAGCAGATCATCAACAGCATGATCAAGACTACTTTTGTTAGCCTGACATGCACTTAGCATGAGAGCAACAGCAATGAAACAACAGTATCGAATCATGAGTCAGGCATCTCCGGACATTGAAAGGGTTGTATCAGACAGTTCGAGATTAAATGCCAAATCGACAACATATTCAATATCCTTAATCAGCTGCGGCGTGGATGCCGCGGCATACCCTGTCTCCAGTTTTTTGCTTATCCCTTTAATTCTGTGCACGCCAATGCTTTGAAAATCAAAGCCATCTCCCAATAAATCAAATGTTTTCCGAGACATCACCAACTCACCGCCGTGACCAAGGTTGCCCATGCGCGATGCGACATTCACAGCATCGCCAATCACCGTATATTCCAGGCGTCTGGCTGCGCCCACATTGCCGACAATCGCCTGGCCGCAGTCCAGCCCGAACCGGAAGCTGATTGGCTCGCCATCAGGCCGCTTGATGCCCAGTTTCTGACAGGCCATGCTCATTGCCAGCCCGGCCAGTGCAGCGTGCCGGACATGGTGCTTCTCATTCACGGGGTGATTGAATACGGCCATGACTGCGTCACCGATGTATTTGTCCACATGGCCGCCATAATAGGTAATGACACGATGAAACACCTCAAAATGTTTGTTTAGCAGACGCACGACTTCTTCTGTTTCAGAGGATTCGGAAAAGGAAGTGAAGCGCACCATATCCGCAAACAGAACAGAGACTTCCTGACGATGGTTTTGCATCTTCACATCGCCACTTTCAAACACGTCATTAATCAGTTTCGGATTGAGGTAGCGACCAAATACATTACGCAGTTCTTCTTTATGAGCCAGCTCATGCGCCATCACATTGAACTGGGACAAGGCATCCGCCAATTCATCATTGCCATGCACAGGCAAATCAATGTCATAATCACCGTTGGCCACCCTGAGGGCGGCATCGCTCAGCATTTCGATCGGTCGGCTCATGCGTCCTGCTATCCAGAATACCAGCACGCCAGAAAACAGCACTGAAAATACTGCTGCCAGGGCAAATTTCTGACCGAGCTTGCCGGCAATATCTTTCCACTGCTTGCCGGAAAATCGAACCGCTATCGTACCCATGACAGTTTTGGCATAGATCGCTGTTTTTGCATACCACAGCTGCTTTAGCGGCAGCCGACTGACCGTACTGTTTCTGGTCAGGTTTTTCAAAACAGGACCTTCCAGTTGCACGGGGCCAAAAGATTTCACGCTACCATCATGAAATCTGATCACCACGCCCAGCACTGTCGGCACCTTATCCAGAAAGCCTTGCACAACGATAGTGGTTTCCGTGCTGCTACCGGACAATAACGGTAATTTCAGTTCATCGCTAAGCCGATCCACCTGCAACTCAGCCTGCGCAGCCTGATGTTCCAGCCATGCATCGTGTTCGATATCAAGGATGATAAAAAACAGCACAACAATTGCGATGGTCACAGTAAACCCGACCAGCACAGACCAACGCCAACGAATAGGGATGCGAGGGGCGAGTCTTTTTATTTCCTTGCCGCTGTTTTCCGAGGTTGGTAATGATGACTCCGAAGAGCTTGAGTCAATATTATTCACAGCTCGACTCTAACGAAAGCACTTGTCCGGGCAATGCCGGGTGACGGTGGGAGATGGTTCTGCCGAAGCTGAATGGTTGGCTATTTATATTATGTTTGAAGTGTTTCGCTTGTCGTGCAAACACGATTTCGGCCTGAGTCTTTAGCGGCGTACATGCACTCATCCGCCTCATGTAACAGCTGCTCTATGACTGTTTTAAGATCGGTGCGTTTCGTGGTGGTATCAAGCGTAGCGATTCCAGCCGAAAAACTGACTTTTATGGATTGATCGTTATCCAGACAAATCTTTGAAGCATTAAGTTGTTTCAGCCATTGCTCTGCAGCTTTTCTGGCACCGTCCAGCCCGGTATGAGACAGCAACACAATAAATTCTTCTCCGCCCCAGCGGCCCGGGACATCCGAGTCCCTTACATTTGCGCGTAATACATCAGCCACACGGGACAAAACCAGATCTCCGGCCGCATGGCCGTAAACATCATTAACCTGTTTGAAGTGATCAAGATCGAACATCACGATGGTAAAATCATGTTGGTAGCGCAAGGCTTGAGAAACACCCTGTTGCATTTGATCAAGTATGTGGCGCCTGTTATACAATTTTGTCAGCGGGTCGTGACTCGCCTCATAGCGCAGTTCGTCCTTGGCCTTTTTCAGGTTGGTGATCATATTATGCATCAGCCGCGCTTCCATGCCGCCGATGATGCCGCCTGCGCCAACAATCTCTGCGGCTACTGCCTCAATCATTTCATTCCCCGTCATATTAAATGCAACACATGGTGCACTATCATGTAAGGCTTGCTCAACCGATGCATAGACAGCGATGCCTTGTTCTCTGGCCACGGCCATGGCCGGCGCGTTCGGATCCAGATCAACCACGGCTACCACACTAACCAGTTTCTCATCCAACAGCATTTCCAGAATAGCACTGCCACCTCGACCGCCGCCAAGAATCACGGCCCGATGTGGATCTTCCTGTAATGGGTTCATATATTTTCCACCCTGATGCGTATTGTTCGTTAACCCCCTGACACCCTAGGATTAAACAGTAGCAATTTTCATACCATTTCCTGATGCTATTGCTATGATGCGCCGCTGGAGCAAACCATGACCCTAAACATCAAACAACGCAAAGAACTTAAAGCTAGAGCACACCATCTCAAGCCTGTTGTCCGGGTCGGGCAAAAAGGCTTGAGTGAAAACCTGCTACAGGAAGCCTCGCAAGCACTGGATATCCATGAGTTGATCAAAGTGCATATTGCCCAGGACGACCGTGAAGCGCGGGCTGAGTGTATGCATGAACTGGCCAGCCACTGCGAGGCAGATATGGTCGGAAGAATCGGCAAGATTTGCATTCTGTATCGGAAAAAAACGGCGCCGGAAACAAACTGATTCATGCATGCCACCCGGGATACCATTCATGCGCTATTAGATCAGGCGTTTCAACCGCTGTCGCTGCACATCGAAGATGAGTCGTGGAAACATGCCGGCCATGCCGGTGCGAAAGAAAGCGGCGGCGGTCATTTTGTTGTCCATATTGCATCTGAGCATTTTGCCGGCCTATCGCGCAGTCAGTGCCACCGCATGATTTACCGGGCGCTTGGCAGTCTGTTTCCTGCCGAAATCCACGCGTTGAGCATTCACATCGACGCGCCTGATCATTGATGCATGATTGCTCACTCAGCCCATTCTGATACGCTGGCCTGATTCTTGCGTGTTCAAGCACATGAAGATTCATAACAATCAGCCTATCAATGGCAAAACCATTCGCAAAACATCCCGCAATAGCAGCGGGGGCGTGTTCGGCAAAATGCTGGAATCTGAAATTAATCAGGTGCAAGTTACCAGTGAAAGTCACGCGGATACATCCAAACAGCCGATGCAAGAGGCATGGCATACGCTGGATGAGAGCGTATCATTGCTTGATGAAGCGATGCAATGTATTGAATCGGGTGACAGTCCGCCCCGCCAATTGATCCATGATATTGAGAAACTGCGTTCTCTATTGCGTCAGCAGGTGACATCCGGCAGCCCTGACGCGGAACTGCAACAGGCAGACACGCTGTTGGCTGTCGAGGCAGCACGTATTCGTTCCATGCAAGCCTGACCTGAACCTCGGCATGAATTTGAGAGAAAGCATCAACCAATTGCTGGAAGATATGGACACGGTTCGACCCATTGTGATCGCAGCCATGCCGGATGATCTTGAGTTGCGCGCCATGACCCGCCGCATGATTGCAGAGCTGGAAGCAATCAAACATGAACCTGCCGTGCCGCAGGAAACCTACTTCTGGCTGTGTGAGCTGGCATCAAAACTATTGGATGCTGAACATGGCGCTCTGCTTAAGCCGGGCGTCGATGGCACGGTGCCGCAAACTGCACGTGATGCCGTGACAGCGCATATTGAATTGCGCCAGAGTCTGCTGATGCAGGCCATGTATGATATCCCGCCTGTGCAGATACTGCTGGATCAAAGTTGCGACCGCATAGGAGGTGCAGCAGATAAAACAGCTCCACTGGTAAAACGCGCTCAACATTTGGAAAAGCTGCTGCACAATCACCTTCAGGATGATGCGGCGTTAAAGGATGAGCTACAGCAGTTAATTGTAGCATTTGCACCGTCTATGAGTGCTATTTCCGATCTGCTGAAGCAGGTTGGAGAAGATTCGCCGGAGCTGAATGAGGCCCGTAATATCCTGGAGCAGGATTTACCCGAAAACGTTGAAGAGGCCAGAACATTGCTGCGCAGCGCCAGTCAGAATATTTTGCAGGCCGGCAACACGCTGGCTTCGGCCAGTCAGAAGCTGAATGCGACCATTGAACAACAGGTTGAAAAGTTGTCGATGCTATCGACCCGGTTGCAGCAGGCGGAATCAGAAGCACGCATTGATCCGCTGACTGACTTACCCAATCGCCGCAGTCTGGCTGAATTTCTCAAGCGTGATGCCAATGCCAATTTCTGTTTTCTCATTATCGATATTGATTTTTTCAAAACGATCAATGACAGCTTCGGGCACGATGTTGGTGATGAGATTCTGCAACAGCTTGCCACCCTGCTGAAGGAGAGTATTCGGGATAGCGATTTTGCAGCACGTATTGGTGGTGAAGAGTTCTGTATTGTCTTTCCTGGGGCCAGTATTGAAATCAGCTTTAAGCTGGCCGGCAAACTATGTCAGACCATTGCTTCGCACACATTCCAAACCAGAGGTGGAAACATTGATGTGACTATCAGTATCGGTGTGGCTGAACGCGCCGCAGGGATGAGTCATAGCGACACCTTCAAGGCTGCAGATCAGGCTTTATATGTGTCGAAGCAACAGGGACGTAACCGGGCAACACAAGCTCCAGCTCCACAAGCACCAGCCCATTCAGTCTGACGCGCAGGTTTTACAATGCCATCCAAACGCGTTCACCG
>CAJXNE010000019.1 GCA_913056285.1 uncultured Zetaproteobacteria bacterium
AACGGCGCAAGATTGTTGAATTCAACGATGCACTTATCGAAACCCTGTATCCGGGTGATAATGGATAATTATCCATTATCACCCGTCAATTACCATTGGATAGGCAGGCGAGCCTATAAGCCTGTCTGGCAGCAGTTACAACAACACGCTGGCGCCGTAGCCGACGGGCGCGAACATGAAATGATTTTCAGTTGTGAGCATGAGCCTGTGTATACCACCGGTAAACGCGGCGTGGATAATCGATTGCAAGCTGAGTTGCCTGCTGCTGTGGTGTGCACGGACCGGGGCGGGGAAATGACGTTCCACGGGCCAGGTCAGATTATGCTCTATCCGGTTATCCATTTGCGCCAGCGTAAGCTTGGCGTGAAGCAATATGTACATCTGCTCGAAGAATCCTGCATTCATATGTTGAAATCATGCGGGGTTGAAGCAAGCAGAAACTGCGGCTTTCCCGGTGTGTGGACAAAGCAGGGCAAGATTGCTGCGCTCGGGGTGCGCGTCAGTCGTGGGGTAGCCTATCACGGCATGGCTTTGAATGTGGATGTCGATCATCGCTGGTTTTCAGCGATCAATCCGTGTGGTTTACAGACAGACGTGGTCAGCCTGTCAGCTTTTGTTGAGCCGTTAGCTTTGCCGGAGTTGGCACAGCGCTGGCAACGCTGCTTTGCCTGCTTACTTTCTTAAGCCAACAATCCGATATTGTCCTTCATCCGAACTTTATCTAATCGTTGGGTCGTTGCAACGCGACTTATGTCGCTATTCTTCTATCGAGCTGGAAGCTGCATTTAGTTTGAGCAGTAATTTGACCTGAGCCAGTGGCATATCAAGGCGTTCGGCAATGGTTTGAGGGGATTCACCTTCACGCTTCATACGCAAAATCATGGTGGCCTGGGTGCTGTTTTGCGGCGGCAGGTTGTTTGATGCAATCTGGTTTGACGCAATCTGGTTTGACGCAATCTGATTTGACGCAATCTGATTTGACGTTACCTGAGGTTGTTTTGTGCGCGCTGGTTTTACGGGTGCCGGGCGACGGGCGCTGTGTTGCTCATGTTGGCGTTCCTGCTTTTTCAGTTGCTCGATGGCCTGAGTGGCATCAGCCAAATGCTGGCTGGCTTCTTCCAATTGGCCAGCTGTATCAATCAGCAACTGTTCAAGTTGTTTCTGACGTTTGCCATTGCGATACCAGCTCAGCCAGAGAAAGAAGAAAGCGGTAATCAGGCCGATATCAATGAACACATCCAGCCATTGGTTCAAAAACTGGGTAATCGTTGTGCCATCCATGCGTTATAATCCCATCAGGGCGCGCAGGCGTATCACCATCTGCGCGTGCAGTTGTGAAACACGTGATTCAGTCAGGCCGAGGATCAGGGCGATTTCCTTCATGGTCAGTTCTTCGTAGTAATACAAGGTAATCAGGACATTCTCGCGTTTCGGCAATGCAGTAATGGCTTCGGCCAGTTGATGCACAAATTCCTGCATGGTATTCTGTGATTCCGGCGTCAGCATCGGATCAGCTTCCAGCGTTTCCAGGATGCTGTATGTATCGTCATCGCTGTTGGTTGCCGGCAGGTCGTCAAAATGGATGACTGACATATACCGCACCTGATTCAGGCGTTCCCGATACTCACTCAGCGAAATACCAAGATGACTGGCGATTTCTGTTTCCTCGGCCGGTCGTCCGTAAACCTGCTCCAGTTCAAGGAAGGCCCCCTGCATTTTCTTGGCATTATCTCTGAGACCGCGCGGCATCCAGTCAAATGCTCTGAGATAATCAATCATGGCACCGCGTACACGGTAGGATACGAACGTTTTGAATTGCACATCGCGACTATGGTCGAAGCGTTGGGAACCATCCAGCAGACCGAGTACGCCGGCATTGATCAGGTCGTTCAACTCGATGGAATCCGGCGTGCGTCGCATCAACTGGTCGGCGTGATAGCGCACCAGCGGCAGATATTCCTCCAGCAATTCATCGGGTGAAGGTGAAACTTCATAATTAGGGACAGCATTCATGCGCCGGCATCCGTATGTTCAGTTTGCTGGTTTGTCTTACTCGGTAGCAGCTGGTTTAACCAGGCCAGCAGTACGCCCATCCAACCCCCTGCCGATGCAAGGATAACAATACGAAACAAGGCATTGGGAATCGAAATGTTCTGAATCAGACAGATGGCAGCTCCAAACAGCAGCCCTGTCAGAATGCCAGCCATGCCGGCTTGCATCGGTTTCATTTTGTTGCCTCATGCATGGGTGTTTTGTCTTGATGATCGGAGACTGAATCGGACTCGGTATCGGATTCCAAATCGGGTTCCGAATCCAGGCCGGCTGCCAGACTATGCTCCCAGAAAAACTGCAAACCACCGGAGCGGGAAACATTGCGAGGCCTTTGCAGCAGTTTGTCGAACAGTTTTTCCAGATGCGGATATACATTGGGATCGGAATCATCGAGCAGGCGTTGATGCTGAATCGCTTTGCGCACAACGGGATGCTGCGGTACATAGCCAATATAATCGAGGTAGACATCCAGATAACGGTCGGTAACGGAAAGTAATCGTTTGAACGTAATATGCCCGTCGATCTCATCGGTCTGATTGATCAGTATCATAAACCTGTGCACATCGCGCTGTCGTGATAATACCTTGATCAGGGCGTAGGCATCGGTCAACGACGTCGGGTCAGGTGTTAGTACCACCAGCGCTGTTTCAGCTGCCGATGCGAAGTAGAGTACATTTTCACCAATGCCTGCGGCTGTATCAATCAGAATCAAATCATATCGGTGGCCGGCTTCACGCAGGCTATCAAGAATAGTCTGCTGTTCAGAGACGTTTAAACTGGTTAGTTCATACAAGCCACTGCCACCGGGCAAAACATCAAACCCCTGCGCGCATGGCATAATCAGATCGTTCAGTGTTGCATCACCGGTTAACAGGTTGCGCATGGTGCCTGAAGCATTCAGGCCGAGCATAATATCAACATTGGCAAGCCCCAGATCAGCATCAATCAACAGTACGCGTTGTCCGCTCCTGGCAGCATGAGCCGCCAGATGAACCGATGTGAATGTCTTGCCGACGCCGCCCTTGCCGCTGCTAATGGAAATGACGCGAGGTTGTGTTTGATCCATGCTCTTATCGCTCATGCCATACTTTCCCTGTGATGTCTGCTAAGCAGCGTAGTCAATCCCTGTGCATTTAACCAACCCATCTGTTCCGGCACTTCCGGGCCGAAGCTGCAATAACTCATGGGTAGCCCCGAGGCGAATGACCAGTTGATAATTTTGCCGGGCTTTTGCGTTTCATCCAGTCTGGAAAACGCAATATCCGTCATCTTTGAAATGGCCGGGTGCTTCAACTGTTGCATGCCATCCTCCTCATCCATATTGGCTGGAAGCAACAGAATGCGCCTGTTGCAGTGTAACGCGTCCCACACATCGCTTTGTCGCTTCAGGTTTGAATCGCGGCGCGGGCTCCAGCCTTCAGTGTCTATAAGCAGGAGTTGTGCCGATTTTATTCGCATGCGTATCTTATCGGCATCGGCTGCCTTTCTGATCGGATGGAAATCAATGCCCAGCGTTCCGGCATAGGCTTTGAGGATGTCCAGCCCGCCCATGCGTTCTGTATCGGTGGACAGAAGGGCAATTCGAACGCCTTTCATGCTGTAGTGCGCTGCAAGTTTGGCAATCAGGGTACTTTTTCCACAGCCGGCAGGGCCGGTGAACAGTAATGTACACGGCTCTTTTTGTGGGTTGATTCGGTTGCCCCACTGAATGCTTTTTTGACCCAGTGGCAATTGCTGTGAAAAATCAGAAGCCATGTCAAAAGCATGACTGGCCGATACCCCCATCGTTGTCAGATGATCGAATGCTTCCTGCTCATCGGCACTGCCAAGCGCCTGACGAAGGTTGACCGACTCCTTGTTGCCGAGCCCTTCAACAATGCGTTCAAGGCGTTCAAGGGTGGCATCAGTGTGATGATGGTGCATTGCATCTGTATCAGGCGTTGCCGCAGGCTGACTGGTTGTGGAACGATCCGGAGCAGATTGTAGATGATCAGACTCATTGCTGTCATCGAGTGCAGCGTGTACGTGCCATAATTGGTTGCCATCAGCGCTATCAGTCTGTTGGCGATCCAGAATAAGCGCATCCGGGCCCATTTCCTGGCGTACTTTGGCCAGTGCTTCATGCAAGCGGGGAGCCGTGAATATTTTAATTCGCATCGTATAAGCTCACTCTGGCCAGAGACTGGATATTGGTTTGGGGCGGAATTTCCGCAATCGATAACACTACAACGCGGGTCATCACCTTGCGCAGGGCACTGGATAGCGCGCCGCGTAATTGCGGCGTGGTCAGAAGCACCGGCATATCGACATCAAACTGACTGGAAACTTCATTCATGCGTGTCATAAAACGTTGCCATTCCGGCATTTCCAATGGCAGCCCCCAACCCTGTTGTTGCATGATGCGCTCGCTCATGCGTTGTTCCATTTCGCTATCAAGCATAAATACCGGCAATTCCCCTTGCTGATTCAGATAGCGTTGGGTAATGGTGCGTCCGAGTCGTTCTCTGACTTTTTCGACCAGCTCATTCAGGCTTAACTGTTGTCCGGCATGGTCGGAGAGGGCTTCGAGAATCAGCATCAAATCACGGATCGGCACCCATTCGGATAGTAATCGCTGTAATACATTTTGCAGCAGTCCAGGCGTGACCTGCGAGGGAACAATTTCCTCAACCACCTTGGCATGACGTTGGGAGAATTTATCGAGTAATTCATGCACCTGCGTGCGATCAAGCATGTCGGCGGCCTGAGCGCGCAACAGTTCGGTAAGGTGAGTGATAATGACGGTAGATGGCTCGACCACGGTATAGCCTGATAATTCAGCCTGTTGGCGTTTGTCTTCGCTAATCCATACTGCCGGTAAACCGAAAGCCGGTTCCTGCGTGGCGATGCCTTCAACGGCAGGGCCGGTAATCTGGCTTTCCAGGGCCAGCAGATTGCGCGGCCGGATTTCACCCTTGCCGACTACGGCGCCGCGAATCATAATCTGATAATCCGATACGCCCAGTTGCAGATTATCCTTGATATGCACCGGCGGCAGTACAAAGCCGATTTCCTGAGTGATCTGGCGGCGCACTTTTTTCATGCGTTCCAGCAGATTGCCTTCGCGGCTGTTTTCCACCAGATCAATCAGACCGTAACCGATTTCGAGACGAATCGGATCTTCAACCAGTAATTCATCCAGATCGGCATCGGGTGCTGCTTCGGCCGCAGGTGTGACATCTTCAGCAACGGTTTCAAGGGCTTGCTGTTGCTGGCCAAGATGCAGATACCAGCCGCTGGCACCGAGGCCGAGCGCCAGTATCAGAAATGGAAAAAAGGGCAGGCCGGGTACCATGCTCAGTAATAATAACGAGCCGCTGGCCACCCAGTGTACTTTCGGATGCTGGGTGAACTGGGCTTTTAATTCTTCCGGCAGCGCAATATTACCGCTGGCGCGAGTAATGATGATACCGGCGGCGGTGGAGATCACCAATGCGGGTATTTGTGACACCAGACCATCACCGACCGTCAAAAGGCTGAATACCGCCATGGCGTCGTGGGCCGACATGCCATACTGCATGACGCCGATCACTAAACCGCCAATCAGATTGATCATGGTAATAATCAAACCGGCCACGGCATCGCCGCGCACAAACTTGGAGGCGCCGTCCATGGCGCCGTAAAATTCCGCTTCGCGGGCGATGTTATCGCGCCGGGTGCGGGCCTCGCGTTCATCAATCAGACCGGCATTCATATCGGCGTCAATGGCCATCTGTTTGCCCGGCATGGCATCGAGGGTAAAGCGTGCGGCGACTTCGGCGATGCGGGTGGATCCCTTGGTGATAACGATGAAATTGATCAGCACCAGAATGAGGAAAATAATCAGACCGACAACGGTGTTGCCTCCTACCACAAACTCCCCAAAGCCTTGAATGACATGGCCTGAGGCCGATGGGCCCTCCTGTCCATGCAATAAAATTAAACGCGTCGTAGCCACATTCAGCGACAGGCGGAACAGTGTGGTGAGTAGTAATAGCGACGGGAAAACAGAGAATTCCAGCGGTTTAAGGACATAAATCGAAGTCAGCAAAATCAGGATACCAATGGTCAGGTTGGCGGCCAGCAGAATATCCATCAGCCATGTTGGCAATGGCACCATCATCACCAGCAACACGCCAAGCACGGCGATGGCCAGCATGATGTCCGGCTGTTTGCCGAGACGCTGCAATGTCATGGTCGCTGCTGACTGCATCTGTTATTTCTCTCCTGTTGTGTTTTTCTTGTTTGCGGTCATCGCTGCTTGAGGCGGAATATTTCTGCCAGAATAACGGCGATGGCTTCGAACAACTCTTCGGGGATTTCATCGCCGATCTCTACATGCTTAAACAAGGATCTTGCCAAAGGTTTGTTTTCACGTAGCGGGATTCGATTTTCACGCGCGATTTCCCTGATTTTGGCTGCGATATGGCCTTGCCCCTTGGCCAGTACACGCGGTGCGCCGATGCTGCCCGGCTCATAAGCCAGCGCGATGGCCAGCCGGGTCGGGTTGGTAATCACCACATCGGCCTTGGGCACATCAGCCATCATGCGATTCTGGGCCTGCTGCATCTGAATTTGGCGGATTTTTGACTTTAATTGCGGGTCACCTTCGCTTTCCTTGTGTTCATCGCGCTGTTCTTTTTTCGACATACGCATCGATTTCATATGTTCCCATCGTTGATACAGCACATCAGCCAATGCCATAAAGCCAAAAATAATAGCGACCAGAGTGACAATTTTTATGCTGCCGGATACAGCCAATGTGGCGATATCGGAAGGGTCCTTCAGGGCTGAGTGCAGAATTTGAGGGAATAAACCGGATACAGTGATATAACAAATGACGGATATGATTGTCAGTTTGAGTATGGATTTAATGAGCTCCGCCAGAGATTTGGTCGAGAACAGGCGTTTGAAGCCTTTTAACGGACTGATTTTTTCCAGTTTGGGTTGCAGCGTCTCGAATGTGAATACAGGGCCGGAAACCATAAATGTGACCAGCATGCCCAGCAGCAGAATGGGTATGGCAATGGGCAGAATCACCATGGCCATATCGGCACCGGTGGAGATTAAAAGGTTTTGCATACCTTTGCCGGTGGTTTCCATGGTGGATTTTCCAGACAGGTAATCGCGCATCACTTGCATCAGGATATCAGCCAGCCAGCCTCCCAGACCGGTAACGGCAATCAGGCTGAGTACCAGAAATGAAATGGCCGTTGATGGCTCCTTGCTGCTCGGCACCTGGCCTTTTTTGCGAGCGTCTTCAAGCCGTTTATCGGATGCTTCTTCGGTTTGTTGGCTTTTATCCTGATCGTCGGCCATGGCTTATTGGCCTTGCCTGGGGGGTGTGATCGGGCAGGCGCGGGAGCCTGCTGCTACGGCTGCGACGTGGTGATGGCGGAGCATGGCCTTAGGCGCCGGCCAGATGGCGCAGGAATAATGGCACCTGACCGGACAGGGATGTGAATGCATCGCTCATCAGATAAATAAATGCCGGGATGCCCAGCCCGAAGGCCATCAGGCCGAGGCCGACGGTGAGTGGAAAACTGACAAAAAACACTTGAATTTGCGGCACTGCCCGGGCTAGCAAACCCAGCGCAATATAAACGAAGGTCAACAGTAACATGATGGGTGCGGCCAGTTTCAGGGATAGCACAAACATCGAGGCTGCTGCATCGGTGAGGTCCATCAGGGCAGGGAATGACCAGTCATGATTGATGGGAAACTGGGTAAAGGAATCAATCAGAGAGCGCAGAAACATATGATGTGCACCTGTTGATACCCATAACAGCATGGCCAGTGTCATGGCCAGTTGTGATAATACGGATTGCTGGCTGTGGGTGGCAGGGTCAAACACATTGGCGACCGTCATTCCCATCTGGAAACTCATGATCTGGCCGGCAAACTGGGCAGCGGTAAAAATCAACTGAGCGAACAGTCCTAAAGCGGCTGCAATCAGGATTTCCTGCATGGCAATCACGGCAAACGTCAGCGGCTCAAGCGGGATGGCTGCAACCTGAGGTTCGACCAGCGGGTAAATCAGTACGGTGAGCAGCACAATCAGGCCGATTTTAATCTGCATGGGAATCAGTTGATGTCCCAGCACCGGCAACAGGATAATCAGGGCGCTGATACGCAGCATGACCAGAACCGCCACGATAATGTGTTGAATATCAAACCATGGAAAGTCCACGTCGGCTACTGGGTCAGCGTTGGAATGATCGCAAACAGATTCTTGGTGAATGAAACCATTTTTTCTGTCATCCACGGTGCTGCAAGAATCATGGCCGCGAAGATGGCCATGATTTTCGGAACAAACGTCAGGGTCATTTCCTGAATCTGGGTGACAGCCTGAAGCAGAGAAATGGCAATACCTACCACCAGCGCCACGCCAAGCATGGGTAGTGAAATTAACAATACCATTTTGAGTGCTTCGCTACCGATTTGAATAACTGAATCCGGGCCCATGTAAGCTAATCAGCAAGCCCGGTGCCAACCTTGGATCGGCAGAACAGTCAAAGGCAAAAAGCATACCAATGCCGTCATCCCCGAATGCTTCTATCGGGGATTCATTTCAAGCACAGGTTTCCGATAAAAAACTTCGGGAATGATAAGGAATTGTTAGGGGATACACTATTTTGAACCGATTTGCTTCCGCTTGTCGCGTTGATATGCGCTGTTTAAGACAGGATTTCTTCCATTTTCTGTTGCAGGGATTCCGGCATATAGGGTTTCTGGATAAAACCGGCGGGCATCTGGTCTGCAAACAGTTTGTGAATCTCCTGTTCGCTGTAACCACTGGAAAGCAGCACCCGAACATCAGGGTTGATTTTTTTCAGCTCGGCAAAGCAGGTTTTGCCATCCATCTGCGGCATGGTCATGTCCAGCAGCACTGCGCTTATTTCCGACTGGTGCTGGCGATAGCATTCAACTGCTTCTTTGCCGTCGATGGCTTCAATAATTTCAAAGCCGATATCTTTTAGCATGGCATGGGCGACTTCCCTGATCACGGCCTCATCGTCGACAATCAGAACGGTTCCCTTGACGTGACTGGTGGGTGCAGTCTTAGCTCCGGCTTCTTCAGTGCTTTGTTTGTCGCGGCTGGAATCGCTGACGGGTAACAAAATTCTGAATGTCGTACCTTTGCCAGGCTGGCTTTTTACACGAATAGCGCCATGGTGACCGCGCACAATGCCGAGCATGGCGCTCATGCCCAGCCCCCGACCTGTAAATTTGGTGGTGAAAAACGGGTCGAACATTTTTTCTATGGTTGATTTTTCCATGCCGCAACCGGTATCGGCGACTTCAATGTAGATATATTCGCCTTTCGGCAGTTTCTCATTGGTCAATGAGGCGTTCAGATAGGCGTGTCCGGCCTGCATAACACCCGTGCTGAAAACGATTTCGCCCTTCTCCTCGCCGATGGCTTCATTGGCATTGGTAATCAGGTTTAAAATCACTTGTTGAATTTGTGCAGAATCGGCATCTACCAATGGCAGGTTTTCATTCAGGGCATAGCGGACGGTGATTTGCTTGTTGATGGACACCTCCATCAAGCGGGTCATTTCCCTGATCAGTTCCGGGATGCTGACAGGCTGAATCATAAAATGGCCTTTGCCTGAGTATGCCAGCATCTGTTTGCACAGGTCGGCGGCGCGCCGACTTGATGCCGTGATGTGCGATAAATGTATGCGAACATCCTTGTTGGCATCCAGACCACGCTCAGCCATGGCGGCATTGCCCATGATGGCGGTCAGCAGATTATTGAAATCATGTGCGATGCCTCCGGCCAGTATGCCGAGGCTTTCGAGCCGCTGGGTGTGCTCCAGTTGCAAACTGCGCTGCTTGGCTTCGGTGATATCGCGGTCTATGCAGATTTGATGATGCACATGGCCATTTTCATCCATAATGGGTGAAATACGACGTGCAACCAGGCGATCTTCATTGTCGTCGGTATGGAATAGCATTTCACCAGACCATATTTCCTGATGCTTGATGGTTGAAATAATATCCTTGTAGGTGTCATCGCCTGCGTTGCCTCCGCGCAAGACGGCTGCCGACATTCCAATAATCTGATCCAGTGGTTGCTGATACAATGCTGCAGCAGAAGGGTTGGCAAATTCGATGATGCCTTCGGCATCCAGCACCATAATGGCCTCATGGCTGGCATGAATGGCCTGAATCAGCAGCGCCAGTTTACTCTCAGCTTTTTTTCTTTGGGTAATGTCGCGGGCAATGCCATTGATGGCGACAGGTTTGCCATCGCGCATTACCAGACTGGAATTGATTTCGAGATGGTGACGTTGACCATGCAGATCAATTACATCCAGTTCATAGACGGTGCTTTGGCCTGTGGTCAGTTTCTTTTGCATCATATCAAGGGCAAGTTGTAAATGATCCGGGGCTATAATGTCGGCGATATTTTTACCAATGATTGGTTCACCGAACGTAGCGGTGGCGGCCTCATTGGCAGCGGTGATGATTCCGTCCAGACCATAGACATAAATCATGTCGGAACTCTGTTTGACGGTATCCATCAGTTCCGCCTGATGCTGTCGGGCGATTTCCAGTTGTTCCCGGTTGCGGTAGTTATCAATGGCGATACTGGTCAGGCTGGCGATATGTTCGATCAATTCAAGATCATTATCCGATGGGAGGCGAACGTCATGGTAATACATGGCAAAGGTGCCGAGTACGTTGCCGTCGGCATCACGAATCGGTTCCGACCAGCACGCTTTCAGGTCGTGCGATAGCGCGGTATCGCGATAGTCTTTCCATAGCGGATCGGTCGCGATATCCGCGACAATCACGCGTTCATTGCGAAAAGCCGCTGTACAGCAGGAGCAGTTAGCAGGGCCGATTGCAGCACCGTCGAAGGCCGCATTCCATGCATCCGGCAGGCCGGGCGCAGCTCCTCCGCGCATGTGTTTGCCATCATCATCCAATAATAACACCGAGGCAATCATACCCGGTCGCTGTGCTTCGACCTGTTGCACGATGGTGGTAAGAATTTCGCTCAGTGAACCACGGTGGCGAGCAATGGCATCCAGGATTCGTTGCTGTAATTCGAGTCGCCGTTCGTGTCGTTCACGCTGTCTGACTTCATCGGCAAGCTGCGTATTTTTGCGGATTGTGCCATTCAGTAGCTGGGTATTTCGCCGTGCGACAACAGATAGCGCCAGCATATAAATCAGGGTGGCAACCCCCAGTATAGTATGTACTTTTGCGCCCTGGATGAAAAACCAGATAGCCAGCGGTACAAGAACAGGAAGCATAAACACATAAAACAACTGCATGCGTCCGGCATAGGCATTGCTACTGCCGGCGACCAGGCCGGTCAGGATGATGACCAGCAGTATTTGATGTTGTGCATCGAGTCCGGGCAGGAACAGCGGCACACTTGATCCCCATACAAGGCTGGCAAGCATTGTCAGTGGTAACTGTGAACGGTTATTGCGATTGTGTGGCAGATGAACGTAAATCGCGAGCAGACGCAGGGAGGAAATGGCCAGCAGGGTTGCCAGCCAGTAAAGCAGACTGTCGAACCTTTGCCCCCACAGCCCGATCACCAGAAGGCCAGCAAGAATTGTAGATACCACGATGGATGTGGATATCTGGCCCTTGATGACTGTATCGATATCGGCTTCTGCGCCGAAGGACTTGCTATTCACCTGTTACTTTCTCCAATACATATGCTTGCCAGCCTGAAACGATATAAGATTTTTGCATGAATGGCATCAGCAAAATTTCTCCGAGTGGTTTATTGCTTCAGCAAGGATTTAATGTGTTGCGAGAGGATGGGAATTTGTACCGGTTTGAACAGAATCATGCTGTAAGTCTGCTCATCTGCCGTCAGTTGAATCTGACCCTGATCGAAGCCGACCATCAATATCATCGGGATGGGGTTGTTGGTGGCTCTGATCTTCCACTACGGTTTGCTGTTGCTACCCGGTTACACCTTTATATTTTATTACATCCTGAAACTGGACAGCAGGTTGGCGGTGATCAGGTGCCAGCCATCAATCAATACAAATAGAATAATTTTCAGCGGCAAGGAAATCATCACCGGTGGCAGCATCATCATGCCCATACTCATCAATACGCTGGCCACGATCAGGTCGAGTACCACGAACGGGATATAAATCAGGAATCCGATTTCAAAGGCAGTGCGCAATTCGCTAATTACAAATGAAGGGATTAGCACATACAGCGGCGTATCTTCAGCCTTGGCCGGTTTTTTCAATTTGGCGGCATCCAGGAACAGAATCAGATCATCCTCGCGTGTTTGCTTGAGCATAAACGAGCGTAGCGGTGCAATGCCGCGCTCTACCGCAACGGCTTGCGTGATATCTTCATTCAGATAGGGGGTAAGCGCTTGATTGTCAATTTTTTGCCATACCGGCATCATAATAAACAGGGTGAGGAATAAGGCCAGCCCGACCAGAATTTGATTGGGTGGAGATTGCTGTGTTCCCATGGCCTGTCGTAAAAATGCGAACACGATTAGAATACGCGTGAACGATGTCATCATCACCAGAATCGATGGCGCCAGCGTCAGCACCGTCAACATGGCAATGATTTTCAGACCGGTGAACCATGCATCCGGATCTTCACTATCGCCAAGGCTGAACGAAAGCGTCGGAATATCGCCAGCATGTGCTGCAACCGGCAGCAATAACAGCGTAGTGAGTACGGCGAGTATAAAAGCGGGTGAATGATGCTTGTTAGTCATGATCTTCTACCTGTTTTGATGGTGAAGCTGCGCTTAGTGCTTGATCGCTATGCAGTTGCACCATGCCGCCGGGAGACAGTCCGAGCAGGTAGTGGCGGCCCTGATGGCGAATTTCAACAAGGCTGTTTTTATTGTCCAGGTGCAGTCGCTGGATGATTTTGAAATCCCGTTCAACTGCATTGCCGCTATGATGCTGGAATCGGCGAACGCCCCATATAATCAGCGCAAACAGGCCCAGTACAAGGCTGAGCCCGAGCAGTGATTGCAGCACCATTGCCAGCAAATTGGTGTCCATCGTGTGTGTCAGCCGTGGTTAGCCCGGACTATTGATGAATCGCCGCGATGATCACGCCGGGCCTTTGCTTGCAACGGATTCTGAGGAAGAGACTCGTAGCAATGCATACGAGCGACTGACGAAGGATTCGTTGTGGGCAAAGGAACTAGTGAGGGCGCGGCAGTATTCATGAATAGTTCGGGTTAGGAAAGCGAACTGATGCGGGCTGTGGCCGGGACAATCTCGGTGATGCGAACTGCCAGTTTGTCTCCGGTTGAGACCACTTCACCTTTGGCGAAGATGCTGCCATTGGCAAGAATCTGGACTTCTGCATTGGCTTCTTTATTCATCTCGATCACCATGCCTTTGTTCATGCGTGCAATATTGTGCAGCGGTAATTTCACGCGGCCAAGCTCCACGCTGATCTCCAGAGGTACGTGCATAATAGATTCAAGATTAGCGGCCTGGCCGTTATTTTGATCGGCGGGCGCCTGGTTTTCTCTCATGGCCTCATCTGTCATGGTTAATCTCCTGGGTGAATGTTGTTGACAATTTCTGCAGCCAGTACGCCGTTTTGTTCTCCGGCCCTGGCTTTAAATACGGGAATATCCTCAATCCATAACAAACATGAATCAGTCTGTCTTGCTTTCAGGGGTAAAAAATCACCCTCTTTAAGTGAAAGAAAAGTGCCGATATCAATCTGACATCTTCCCAGTTCAAATCGCACTTCAGCAGGTGTCTTGGAAATGCGTTGCATCAGGCTGTCGGTCCATTCTGTATCGGTTTCAGTGGGCTCATCACTGAGTGTTACGCGCAGCAGTTCGAGCATGGGCTCCAGAAACGAGCGCGGATAATGAATGCCCAGATGGCCGGTTAGCTCATCACTGATCGTGGCCTCGAACTGGGCGCTGAAACACTTTTCCATAGCACCTGTTACAGCCAGAAATTGAGGGTCGTAATCCAGCTTATAAGGCTTGAATGTCAGCGCATGGACAGGCGCCCATAAATCACTGAGCAGGGTGGCCATTTTTTCGGCAATGCGCTCTGATAAACGCAGTTCAACCGGTGATAATGTTTGTGGGTTATCAGTAGACTCACCTTCGCCGCCGAGCATGGCATCGACAAAGGCCACAATAATTGCTGTATCAAAGGTGAACAGCATGCGGCCATAATCTTCCACTTCAAAGACAAAATAAACCTGGGGTTTGTCGGTCGTGATAAGGTCTTTATACAGGTTGTTTTCCAGTCGGGAAACCTGAATGGTGATATCTCCGTTAAACAGCTCATCCCATTGTTCATCCAGCATTTCCACCAGTCGTTCCTGTAGATTCACAAACATCGGATAGCGGTCAGGGCTGTCTTCATCGGAGCTGTCAAAGTGAAAAGAGTCTACCTTTTCCGGCTGCCTGATCGGGGGCAGGGACGCGAACATGGCATCCACTTGTTCAGATGGTGCTACTTCAGCCATCAGTGCCTCGATCTCATCCGGAGCCAGAATAGGTTCAGTCATGATGCCATTGCCCTGTGGTTCAAGAGCGACGCAAGTCGCGTTACAACAACCCAACGATTGAATAATGAAATGGTAAAATCTTCCATTTTGTTATTCAAGAGTATCATCATTGCGAGACAAAATCGGTAAATAGCAGCTTTTTCACCGGATGTCCTCCAACAATTCGATTGATACGCTCAGTAAGATCCTCTTTCAATTCATATTTGCCCTGTGGCGTACGAATCTCGGAGAACTTCTTGCCGCTAATGGCTGAGAGTAGCAGATCCTTGATTTCAAGCATGTGCGTGGAGATTTTGGCCTTGGCCTCTTCACTGCGACAGTACAGCGTGATTTTAACGCGCAAATAACGTTCTCTGTCTGTATCGGCCAGGTTGATGGTGAGATTGTCAATATCCAACGGTATGGGTGCTGCATTGGCATCATCTTCAGCCTCCGGTATGGTTGTTTCATCCGTCTGTTGAACAGTCGATTTGTCTGCCGGTTGCTCGGCCGGTTGTTCCATATTCATCAGTTTCCAGGCCACAAAGCCGCCGACGGCCAGTACAAGTACGAGCAACACCAGGTTGATGATCGGTAGCAGACCGCCGCCGGATTTGCTTTCGGTTTCTTCATTATCTGCCATGATATTCCTCCACGTTCATCGTGTTTCTCCTACATTGATCCATTGTATCAAGCCCGTCCACGCCCTTCGTGCCAGCCATCATCATTTGTATATTACAATCTCTACCCGTCTGTTTTTACTGCGGCCAAACGGGGTGGCTTCCGTTGAAACAGGTCGGGAAGGGCCATAACCGTTAAGCGATAGTCTGGCCGGGTTGACACCTTCATCTTCCAGTACATGCAAGACTGATGCCGCTCTGGCCAGCGATAAGGTCCAAGGGTCGCCAAATGCAGACTCATTCAGATCAGGATTGCTATTGGTGTGACCCTGAACGCGAATTTTCCCCGGCGTCATAGCCAGCATCTGAGCGAGCTTTTTAAGCGTTTTCACATGCTCCGGTTTCAGTTTTGCGCTACCCTTGTCAAATAACACTGAATCCGGGATGCGCAAATAAAGACGGTCTTTGATGATAATGCCTTTCACCTTGTGTTCCAGCGTACTGTTTTTGAGCATGGACATGCTGTTCTGGCGCATGGCCAGCATCAGTTCACGTGGCGTTACAAGCTTTTGCATTTCAAATGGCGGGATAATCTGTATTTCAGTTCCCTCACCACTATTGAATACAGAGACAGCTTTGCGAAATGAGGATTCAATATCTGACAGGCCGGTTTTATCCATGGTGGACATGGAGATTAACAGGATGAAGAAGGTTAGCATCAGACTGACCAGGTCTGCAAAAGTTGTCATCCATGCTTCGGTATTGGGCTGGTATTCAACGGGCCATTTTTTCTTAGCCATTAGAAACTCGGTTTGGCAATGGCAGGGCGTTGCTTTTGATGGATAATGCCCTGTTCAATATTTTTATCAGTGACCGGACGGAATTTAAGCGTGATATCAACGCGTCGATCCAGATCGGGGTGACCTGCTACCGGATGCTTATCTCCCATGCCGCCGGCAATCATGCGCGTCGCAGGTACGCCACGCTCTGCCAAAGCAAGGAATACGCTCATGGCCCGGGCTGCAGATAGCTCCCAGTTGGATGTATAAGCGCCCCCTTTGATCGGCGTATCGTCGGTGTGCCCTTCAATACGGATTTCGATCACTTCAGGCTTGCTGAAACTGACAGCCAGTTTGTCAATGAGTGCCAGAGATTTCTGCGACAGTTGAACCTTGCCGGGTTGAAACGCAATATGTGCATTGAAACGCACCCGTACGGTTTCCTTGTCCAGCGGCAAGATAGTGACCGAGTCTTCCAGACCGAGTTCTTTTGAGACATCCGTCAATTCTTTGGCGGTTCGCTTGGGGGCGGTTGCTCCCTTTACGATATTCTTGGCTGGCAAGGCCGGGCCCTGACCTTGAGACAGATTGGCGCCACGAGGTAACGGGTTGAATGTTCCGGCCAGTGAACCCATAGCGGCGATACGTTTATCTTCCACGATCACTGCATAGGAGGTGAGCAGAATGAAAAATGCCAGCATCTGCATCATCAGTTCCAGAAACAGCGCTGCTCCCGGATCGGCAGGGAAGGGGAGTGGTGCCGGCTTTTTATCGCGTTTGGCCATGTCTTGTCCGCTAATATCCGCTTAATCGAATGAAGATTTGCGTTCTTTCGGTGGTAGATAACCGAGTAGCTTCTGCTCCATGACGCGTGGATTCTCTCCGGCCACCAGTGACTGGATGCCGACCAGAATAATCTCATGAATCAGCAATTCTTCCTTGCTGCGCGTTTTCAATTTTCCGGCCATGGGCAAGAACAGGATATTGGCCATCAGCGCTCCGTAGAATGTGGTCAGCAGAGCAATCGACATCGATGGACCAATAGAAGAAGGATCGGACATATTTTGCAGCATCAGCACCAATCCGACCAGTGTGCCAATCATGCCCATGGATGGTGCGTAAGTGCCAAGCGAGGTAAACATATCAGCGCCGGTAGCATGGCGCTCGGATACTTTATCCATCTCCATATAAAGGATATCTTCAATCGCCGCAGGTTCCTGACCGTCAATGGCCATTTGTAAACCTTTGGACATAAATTCATTCTCGATACTGCCGACTTCGGACTCCAGGGCCAGAATACCATCCTTGCGCACGGTTTGAGCCAGTTCTACCAGTTTGGCAATCACCTCGGCTCCGGCATCAATCTTGTACATGAAGGTTTTCACAACCACGCCAATGACGCCAATGCATTTGGCCAGCGGGTAGCCCACCAGTAATACGCCAAAGGTGCCGCCAATGACAATCATCATTGATGGTGGATCGATAAAACTGGAAATGCCGCCGCCAATGGCAAATGCCACCAGTCCAAATGCAACGACAATGCCGATCAGGGTTGCTATGTCCACGTCAAACCTCCGAATCTTTGCGTGTATGCGTACCTGCAAAGAGGATTTGAAGAATATCTAGCAAGAAGCGTGCTAGTTTGAGAACGATTACTCAAAACAGGGTGGTTGAGTCCCTATAGTGCTGTAAATTCAAGATTGGTGGATGGCCACCTGCTCTCCATTAGGTTTGGTGTTGCGACACATCAAATTTAAAAAGGAGAAGCAGATG
>CAJXNE010000020.1 GCA_913056285.1 uncultured Zetaproteobacteria bacterium
GGCAGGGCAGGCCTATGTGACAGCGGCAGATGTGCAGGCGGTGTGGTTGCCGTGCCTGGCGCATAGGGTAACGGCCACCGGCGATACACAAGCCGCACTGATGAATTTACTGGAAAGCGTGCATGTCCCCGCGTAAACATGAACCCAACTGCATATCATGGCTTATGACCCGGCAGATCTAAAATTACCGCCCTGGCTGCTCGGGCTGCTGGATGGATTGATTCTCCTGCACCTGCCGCTCGCGCCTCACTGGCGCATTGCCATGACAAGGCCAGGCGTAATGTTTATTGCTGCATTGGCGGGTATCTGGGCAGCGGCTTTTTATTCGGGTAATAATCTGCTCTATCTGTGCGGCGCTGTGATGACAGTGCTGATGCTCGCCACTGTTGCACAGGCGATTTGTCTGTTGCAATCATTGCCGGATTTGCAGGCGGCTATACCCATGCTGGAAGCCGGTCAGGTGACTGCATTGCGCCATGAGGCGCCTGTTCGTTCCAATGCAGCTATGAATATCTCCGCCATTGTGGATATCCGCTGGCACCATGCCGGTAGCGTTTTTGCATTGGCCGGGCGTTGCTCGCAACGGCAAATCCGGCTCGATGGTCGGTTAAGGTCATTACACCGTGGTTTGTTCCGTATTGCGGCAATGGAACTTTCAACATCGGCGCCGATCGGTTTGTTTGTTCTGTCTTGTGTTCGCCAGTCTCCTTTTGAAATGACCGTATTGCCCGCTCCTGTGCCGTGGACGAAGACTGAGCCCGGATTATCATGCTCAGGTGATATTGCCTTGCTGGAGGGTGATCAATGGCATGATCTCAGGGCCTATGCCCCCGGTGATGCGCTGGCGCGGGTGCACTGGCGCAAGGCTGATGGAAATATCAGCAACTGGGTGGTCAAGCGCTTTGGCAGCCATACTCATCGTGAAAACGATACGCTGCTTCGGGTGGATTTGAGGCAACCACAGGATGCCGACAAGGCCGCATTTGAACAATTATTAGGGCGCGTTTATAGCTGGCTACTGCAGCAGAAGCATCATGCGCCCGCACTGGTTCTCGGGCAGGCTACATTTGATCTTGTGCAGAAGACGCACTTTCAACGGGCATTAAGAGCGTTGGCTGTGGCAGAGCCTGAATCTGTGCCACCTGCGGGGCAGGGCGGCTTACTGCTCAGTCTGATGGATGGACGGCATTGAGTCGATGATGGCACAAGCAGATGCCTTGCTGCGCGCCGAGCGGTTGACGTTGGCTGTGTTGCTTTGCGGCGTGGCTGCGCTGGCTCTGTCTGATTTTGTTAGCCCGTTCTACTGGAGTTTGTCGGTAGTGGCGGCGCTGCTGCGCTTATGGCTTGGGCCCAAATTTCATTTGAGTGAAATGCAGGCCAGTTTTATTGGCTGGGCTGGTTTTATCTGGGTGGGACTGGAACTGGTGATGGGGCGGGAACTGGTAGTCGCTTTCACCGATTTTCTACTGATTCTGGCGCTTGCCGTGGTGGTGGAAGCGGCCACGCCGCGCAACCATTTGCATCGCATGCTGGTCGGCCTGTTTTTGCTACTCGGTGCAGCGGTGCTGACCGATTCGGTGCTGTTTGTGCTCCCATTGACTGCCATGCTTTGGTTTTTCTGGCGCGCTGCAGCCTGTTTATATGGCCTGAACTGGCCGGGTGGCGATTTGGCTGCGACGGGTGTGGCGCAGGATTTACGTTGGATGCCGGCGGTGGCCGTGCTTGCTGCACTGCTATTTGTCGGGCTGCCCAGATTTGAATTTCATTCGCTATTGCAGGCGCAGCAACCTCGCATGCAGACCTCGGGGTTTTCTGATCGGGTGCAACTGGGCGATTTTGCCCGCCAGCTCGATGAGCAAGTGGTCATGCGGGTAGAGTCAACCGAGCCGGGAGAAAGCCCGACTGCATTCAGACAGCGCATTAGCGGGCGCTACTGGCGCGGCGTGGCGCTGTCTGTCTTTACCGGCACTGGCTGGCAACGTGCGAAGGCCCGAAATGTACACCGATTTCCTGCCCGTTCGGATGTAGAGCTGGCTCAAGCTGGCGGGGCAGGCGTGGCGGTGTATCGCGAAGCCAGCGACCATCCATATATTCATCTGCCTGACGGTGCGGTTTCTATGTTGCACATCCCCGAAGCTGTTCGCGTTGATGATGCCGGGGCTATAACTTTCAATGTCGCTCCATCACGGCGTCTGAAATTGATGATGCAATTGTTGAAGAAAGAGAAATTGCCAGCGGGTCGGCCAGATCAGTTTATGCGACCGCCTTTGCCGCGTGAGTTCGATACTTCGGCGATCCCAACCGGATTGCTGAACTGGGTGCGTGATACATCAGCCACTGCAAAAAACAAACGCCAGGCGCTGGTTCATCTGCGCAACATATTAAAAAGCTGGGATTATGATTTACATGTGCCGGTGGATAGCACCCACCCGATCGAATCATTTCTGAATAATAAACGTGGCCATTGTGAATTATTCGCCACAGTACTGGCGCTGGCAGCGAGAGAGTTGGGTTTCGCAGCACGGATTGTGAATGGTTACTATTCCACTGACTGGAACGAGGTCGGCGGTTTTCTGCTGATTCGAAAAAAACACGCCCATAGCTGGGTGGAAGTCTGGCTTGATGGACGCTGGTGGCGTATGGACCCCACGCCGCCATCGCGCTGGCTGGTGCCAGAAAGCCGTTTTATGGGCTTCGATGCGGTTTGGGAGTCGGCCAAAATGACATGGTATCGCTACGTTCTGGATTTTGAGGATTCGGATCGGGGTGATTTGATGGGCGCGATCTGGCAGTTCTTGATGGCCAATAGTCTGTGGTTGTTTTTCATGATCGGTATTGCTGCTGTGATGGGCTTACTCTGGAGGCGCTATCATCGTTATATGATTGCCTTATCCTGGCATAGGCGGAGCCGTGCATGCTGGCCATTACTGGATCGATGGCTGCAGGTTCAGGGTATTTGCAGGAAAAAGTGCCAGCCACTCAGGGGGATCGAGCATCCGGCAGGCGTCAGCGAAAAGCATTGGCGTGCATTTGTAAATGCATGGGAAGCGCAGGCATACGGGGGCACAGATGTTTGGCGAAGACGGGATTTGAAGCGTCATTTGCGTGCGCTTTTGGAAGGCTGCTGATACTCTTGGCGGTAACATTTGTAACAGGGAGTTTTGCGTGGGAATTTTGAATGGTAAAAAAGGGCTGATTCTTGGCGTAGCCAATAATAAATCCATTGCCTGGGGTGTTGCCAGAGCAGCACAGCGTGAAGGTGCAACGCTAGGCTTTAACTATCTTGGCGAGCAGATGGAAAAACGGGTGCGACCGTTGGCAGAGAGTGTCGGTGCTGAGATCATTGCGCCGATGAATGTATCGGATGAAGCCAGTATGGATGCTTATTTTGCGCTTGTTAAAGAGCAGTGGGGCGAACTGGATTTTGTGGTACATTCGATTGCATTCGCCAATAAAGATGCATTGCGTGACCGCTTTCACACCACTTCGCGAGAAGATTTTCATCTGGCTCTGGACGTTTCTTCCTATTCCTTTATTGCTTGCGCCCAGCGCGCCGCACCGCTGATGAAAGAAGGCGCTAGCATGGTGACCATGAGTTATCTGGGGGCAGAAAGGGCTATTCCCGGCTATGGTGTGATGGGTGTTGCCAAGGCTGCGCTGGAGGCTTCAACCCGGTACTTGTCTCAGGATCTGGGTGAAGATGGTATACGTGTGAATTCGGTATCGGCAGGACCGATCAGAACGCTGGCTGCATCGGCAGTTGGTGATTTCAAAAAACTGATGGATAAAAGCGCACGTGGCGCAATGCTCAAACATAATGTGACTCAGGAAGAGGTGGGCAATACCTGTGTCTACCTGCTCTCCGATCTGGCATCCGGTGTGACCGGTGAAGTACATTATGTCGATGCCGGTTTCCATGTCGGCGCTGGTGATCCGGGTATTCCGGACTAGCCGGAGGATTATTCTATGTCTGGTTCCAGTTTCGGGCAGATATTTCGCCTGACCACTGCCGGTGAATCGCATGGTGCGGGTTTGCTGGCTATTGTTGAGGGTTGTCCGGCCGGATTGCCGCTGAGTGAAGCCGATATTCAGCCTGATCTGGATCGGCGTAAACCCGGCCAGTCGAAATATACTACCCAGCGCCGTGAAGCCGATGAAGTGGAAATTCTGTCCGGCGTATTCGAAGGGGTGACCACTGGCTGCCCGATTGGCTTATTGATTCGCAATACCGATCAGCGCAGCAAGGATTATTCCGATATTAAGGATAAATTCCGTCCCGGCCATGCTGATTTTACCTATTTTGAGAAATATGGCTTGCGTGATTATCGCGGCGGCGGACGTTCCTCGGCGCGCGAAACGGCCATGCGCGTGGCTGGCGGTGCGATTGCCAAAAAAATGTTATCCGAATCCGGTATTCTTGTTCTGGGATGGGTGGATCAGATTGGCCCGGTCAAAGCCGATGCAGCGCATTTCGATGCGGCTGAAATCAGCAATAATGCTTTTTTCTGCCCGGATGCGGAGGCCGCAGCCGAAATGGCTTCGTTTATGGACAAGCTGCGCAAGCAAGGCGATTCCATTGGTGCGGCGGTGTGTGTCGAAGCACGTGGCATGATTCCCGGGCTCGGTGAGCCGGTGTTTGATCGCCTTGATGCCGATATTGCCAAATCATTGATGAATATCCCAGCTGCCAAAGCTGTAGAAATTGGCGATGGTTTTGATTGTGTGACATCCCGCGGTTCCGAATTCGGCGATGCGATACGTACCGAGGGATTTCAGAGTAATCATGCCGGCGGTATTCTGGGCGGTATTTCCAACGGCGATACCATCCGCGCCCGCATGATGCTTAAGCCAACGTCGTCGATTCTTCGACCGCGTCCGACGATTGATATTCATGGAGATGAAACCGAAATTATCACGAAAGGTCGTCATGATCCGTGCGTGGGTATTCGCGCCGTGCCGATTGCCGAAGCAATGCTGGCGCTGGTTTTAGCCGATCACCTGTTAAGGCATCGCGCCAGCCGGTTATAAGCTATTCGAAGGACTGTAATTTCCGCTTGCTTCTATCCAGGCGCCGTTCAGGCCGGTGAGTGATTTGAGTCTTTTCAGTTCATTAAACGCTTTTGACTTGTTGGCGTAACTGCCTGTGCCGATGCGATACCAGCGGCTGTGATTCAGTGTGACCGGAAAGATGTCACTGCCAATCCCTAACCTGGCAATCTGGCTTTGCTCGGCTACTGCTTCAGATTCGCTATGGTGAGATGACAGAAAAATTACATAGTGCTCGCGTGCATCGTTAGCGCTGACTGAGTCTGATGCAGATATTGCCGCAGGCTCAGGCAGAAATGCCTTGGTTGGAGTTGTTTGGGAGCGAGATGGGCTGGATACGGCAGGCACCGGGGCAGGAATATTTTTCGGCGCTGTGTTGTTCGGATGCGCTTTGCTTTCAGGTTGAGGGTCATTTCCGTTATCAAAGCCATCTTCTTCAAATCCGTCATCTTCAAACCCATCATCTTCATTTACCGGTGAGACTGGCGGATTACCATCGTAAATCAGATAATCACGTCGTTGCCGCCAGGCTTCACGCGTGAACACATAGGGATCGAGCGCCAGTTCATCACGCATATCCGATGCGCTGAGCAGGCGAGAGCGTGTATCCACATAATTAAGCGCTGTGACAGGAATGGTAACGTATGGTGCAAGCACAAAGCCTGCCCAGAACAGTGGATTGGTGGCCGTGGCTGTCAAAAAGTCCGGTGTATTGCGCACTGAATTTGGCCCGAATAGTGGATAGATGATATAGGCGCCTTTTGAAACACCCCATGTTGCCAATGTCTGGCCAAAATCCTCATCATGTCGGTCAAAACCCATCGATGTAGCAACATCCACCAGTCCGCCTACGCCGAGTGTAGAGTTAATCAGAAAACGCATGAAGTCCATAAAGCCTTGCTGGCCTTTACCCTGCAAAAAATCGTTCAATACGGTATTAATATAGGTGCTGTTATCGTAAAAATTCGATACGGCAGTACGCATTGGTTTCGGCACTACATAATTATAACCCTGCGCAAGCGGCTTCAGGGTGATGCGATCAATGCCGTCATTCACTTTATCGGTAACGCGATTGGTTGATTCTATTGGATCGTAGTGGTTTTGCTGTGTAGCGCAGGCCGAGAGCATGAGCGCAAGCAAGATTGTGAGTAAATAAAGAGGGTGTCTCATGATGGCGGATTATGCCCTGACAGTGGATGATTACACAACAAAGCGTTTATTGTAGAGCTTACGGGCATGGATTGGGCTGTTGGCGGTGAATACGTTCGATATCAGCCAAACATGCGTCCGAAAGCGTGATTTCGTGGCTTGCAATATTACTTGCCAGTTGTGCCATATTGGTGGCGCCGATAATGGTTGCGCACACGAATGACTGCTGACGGATAAAGGCCAGCGCCATTTGAGCCGGGTCGAGGCCATATGTATCGGCAATACGAATATAAGCCTTCGTTGCCAGTTCCGCTTCGGCGTTGGAATACCGGGTATAGTGCTCAAACAGGGTCAATCTTGCTCCTGCGGGTTTGTTTCCATGTAAATATTTTCCAGCTAATACGCCGAAAGCCAGGGGCGAGTAGGCCAGCAGGCCGATGTCCTCACGACAGGCGATTTCGGACATGCCGATCTCAAATGAGCGGTTGAGCAGATTGTACGGATTCTGAATGGATGCGATGCGCGGCAGTTCTTTTACTTCGGACAGGCATAAGTGTCGGGCGGCGCCCCACGGTGTTTCATTGGAAATGCCGATATGGCGGACCTTGCCGGCCTGTACCAGTTGTTGCATGGCATCCAGCGTCTCTTCAATCGGTGTGAGCGATTCTTCATCGCTATGCTGATAGCCCAGCTTGCCGAAAAAATTGGTATTGCGATCAGGCCAGTGGGTTTGATAGAGGTCGAGATAATCGGTATTCAGTCGTTTTAACGATGCATCGCAGGCAGCCACAATATTTTTCGCATCCAGACGCGCTTTGCCGGCCCTGATATGCGGGCACCAGCCGGTTGGACCACACACTTTGGATGCCAGAATGATGTCATGGCGGTGGCCTGTTTTGCGAAGCCATTCGCCAATGATTGCTTCAGTACGTCCATAAGTCTCAGCCTGTGGTGGAATGGCGTAAAGCTCTGCAGTGTCAAAGAAATTGATCCCGTGTGTCAGAGCATAATCCATCTGATCGAAGGCTTCTTCGGCAGTATTTTGTTGTCCCCAGGTCATGGTGCCCAGACATATTTCGCTGACGTTCAGGTCAGTTCTTCCCAGTCGGTTGTATTGCATGGTGGCAGTGTAGCCCGAATGAACGTCATATGCACTTTTGCCCAAGATCCGACATCGCCATGCGGCGTATGCCGCAACCCTTTGATTCGTCTGACATCCCGGAAAATCACTTATCACCAGCTAGGTGACTACATCATTTTCCGAAATGCCATATAAACCAAATGATTACACCCTGCATCCAATGTCCATGTCGGTTCTTGGGATAATAGTTACGCTTAAGCATCGCCAATCGTCATGCTACATTGCGGGCATGGCAAAACAGTCGTCGAACAGCGCGCTCAAATCATCGCATACCCCCATGATGCAGCAATATCTGAAGATAAAGTCCGAATATGCGGACTGCCTGCTGTTTTATCGCATGGGTGATTTTTACGAGATGTTTTTCGAAGATGCTGTTGAAGCGTCAAAAATTCTCGATATTACCCTGACCAAGCGTGGAAAATCTGGCGGTGATGATATTCCCATGGCCGGCGTGCCTTGGCATCAGGCCGAAACCTATCTCTCCAGGCTGGTTGCTGCCGGCAGACGGGTAGCCGTTTGCGATCAGATGGAAGCGCCCGACGGCTCAAAAGGGCCGGTGCGCCGCGAGGTGGTTCGGGTGGTCACTGCCGGTACGATTACCGAAGCGGAGCTGCTCGATCAGGCCCGTTCAGCAGCACTGGTGGCCTGTTACAGAACAGGCGAAAAATGGGGACTGGCTGCCGTTGATTTATCCTGCGGGCACTGGCATTTACTGGAAGGCAGCGGCGAAGCGCGGTTGCAGGAACAGTTGGCGATCGTGTCCCCGGCGGAGTTGTTATTAGCCAGCGATGTTGAGGCGCTAATCGATGCACCTGTGACCCGATGCGGAGACTGGAGCTTTTCCGCTACTGTGGCCCGCGAGGAATTGGAGCGACAATTCGGCGTGTCTGATTGGCAAGCTCTGAACCTGGCTGACCATCATGAGGCGTCAGCGGCAGTCGGGGCAGTGCTGGTTTATCTGGGACAGACCCAGAAGTGTGCGCTGGCGCATTTGTCGTTACCTGTATTTATCGAACAGGCAGAAGGCATGCGTATTGATCAGCGCAGCCGCCGTAATCTTGAGTTATATGCTTCTCTGGCGGGTGATCCGAAAGCAGGCATGATTGCAGTGCTGGATGAAACCAGCACGCCGATGGGCGCGCGCAAGCTCAGAGCATGGGTTGATCGCCCTTTGACCGAGCTGGATCAGTTACGGGAAAGGCAGAATGCGGTGCAAAGTCTGTGCGATGATATAGATACACTGAATGGGCTGCGCAGCGAACTTTCCGGCGTGCGTGATATGGAGCGTATGCTTACCCGCATTGTATTGGGCAGATCCGCGCCACGCGATTATCGTGGGCTGGCCGAAGCGCTACTGGCCTTGCCTGGGCTGCGTAAACTATTGGGTGATCGCTCAGGCCTGTTTGCCGGGATAAGCGGCGCATTACAGGGACTGGACACGCTGGCAGCTGAATTGAATCGCTGCATTGTAGACATGCCGCCGCAAACATTCCGTGATGGCGGCGTTATTGCGCCTGGCTATGACGCTGAACTGGATCGCTTGCGTGGGCTCGCCACTGAAGCCGGCGACTGGTTGCGCGATTACGAGGCGCACGAACGCGAACGAACCGGACTGGGCAATCTACGCGTAAAATATAATAAAGTGTTCGGCTATTTTATCGAGATTTCCAAAGCACAGGCTAAAGATGCACCGGTAGATTATGTGCGCAAACAGACGCTGGTGAATGCCGAGCGTTTTATCACTGATGAGTTACACAGCTTTGAATCGGAGATCCTTGGGGCGCGTGATGCCGCCATGGAGCGCGAAGATGCGTTAATGGAAATGCTGCGCCAACAGGTGGCGACACAAGCTGCACCGATCCAACAAGCAGCGCAGGCTGTGGCGGCTCTGGATGTGATCACCTGTTTTGCTTATCTGGCGCAAAAACATCGCTATAAACGCCCCGAGGTACATGCTGGTCGCGCCATGACAATCGTTGGTGGTCGCCATCCGGTGGTGGAACGACATTTGCCCGATGATGCAACGTTTGTCGCGAATGATTCCCATATGGATATGAAATCGCGCCGTTTTATGTTGCTGACCGGGCCGAATATGGGCGGCAAATCGACCTATATGCGGCAAGTGGCGTGGATCGTATGGTTGGCTCATACCGGTTGTTTTGTGCCAGCGGAGCAGGCGCGCATTCCTCTGACCAAACGATTATTCACCCGCGTTGGCGCTGGCGATGAACTGGCCAGTGGTCGCTCCACATTCATGGTGGAAATGATGGAAACGGCGACCATTCTCAATCAGATGGAGCCACGCTCGCTGGTCATCATTGATGAAATCGGACGTGGTACCAGCACATGGGACGGCCTGGCCATTGCGTGGTCGGTTGCAGAATGTCTGATTGGAGCCAAAGATGTGCTTACCCTGTTCGCCACCCATTATCACGAATTGACCGAGTTGCCGGATGAATATGACGGCGCATTTAATGCATCCGTTACGGTGCGCGAATGGAATGGCTCGGTGATTTTTATGCACCAGGTTATCGAAGATGCGGCGGATCAGTCTTATGGTATCGCTGTGGCGCAATTGGCTGGCTTGCCACGAGCCGTGGTGAAGCGGGCGCGCGAACATTTGTTCCGGCTCGAACATGGTTCTGAACTGGCGGCGGAAACGGGTAAAGTACAACTGGGCTTGTTTGCTGTGGCGGAAAAGCGCCAGCAACAGGAAGAACTGGAGCGCTTAAGACTACTGCATGATAAACTGGCGGAGGCCGATGTGGACGCGATGCGGCCGCTGGATGCACTGACATTTCTTGATAGACTAAAAAATGAGGTAGATGAATCATGAGAATAAACACGAAAAAAACCAGCTTGATGATTTGCGCTGCGGCAACCATGTTGGCCAGTTGCACATGGGTGAAGCCAACCGATGAAGCCTTGAATGTACGAGTCGCCTACCTCAGTCAGGTTGATGCCTGCAATAAACTGGGCAGGGCGACTGTATCGGTGCTGGACAAGGTCATGTTTGTTTCACGCAATGAGGAAGATATGGCCGATGAACTGGAAACGCTGGGGCGCAATGCAGCGGCTGAAATGAAAGGGGATACGATTGTCGCGATGAGCAAAATCGTTGAAGGAGAACAGGTGTTTAATGTTTATCGTTGTAAATAACGATGGCTGATAAAGAAAAGCTGACGCAACTATTCCTGGCCGTTTCCAATGCCTTTGATGCGGGTAGGAATGGCACTGAACTCTCCGCCTTGATGTGTCGAAACGTCGATGCCTTTTTGATTGCCTTATGGAAAGAAAAAGCGCCAAAAGCGGCTGAGTGCGTGGATTTGGTGGCCGTTGGCGGTTATGGGCGCGGCGAGCTAGCGCCGCATTCGGATTGGGATTTGTGGTTTTTGGTGCCGGAATCCTGCCCACCCGAGGCCGAAGAAGACATGCAGGCATTCCTGCTTTCGTTGTGGGATATGAATGCGAAAATCGGCCATGCCGTACGCACGGTTAAAGAAACAATCATCCACATTCAGGAAGACTGGTCTTCGGCGACAGCGGCAATGGAGTCACGCTTGCTGGTGGGTAATGGCGAAGCTTACGAACAGTTGCAGTCCAAACTACACAAGTTTTTCAAGAAGAACCGCAAAGGGTTTGTCGAAGCCAAGCTCGCTGAATTGGCAAGCCGCTACGAACGCACCGGCGGCACAGCCTTTCTGATGGAGCCTGATATTAAGGAAAGCAAAGGCGGTTTGCGAGATGTACAGACGGTCTTCTGGTTGGCCAAAGCATGGTATGGCTGCAATGATGTTGACGGCCTGGTTGAAAAGGGGGCCATTTCAGCCAGAGAACGGGACCACCTGCTTGGCGCCCAGGATTTTCTCTGGCGATGCCGGGCAGGACTGCATCTGGAAGTGAAACGCGCCTCTGATCGATTGGGCTTTGAACAGCAGGCCGTACTGGCAGAACGCATGCATTATCAGGTGATTGAGCATCGACCTGCAGTCGATGCATTCATGAAAGAATACTTTCGCCATGTCGGCAGGATTGCTCGCATTACGGGTTTAATGCGCATGCACTTTAACGAACAACTCAATCCGCAGCGCTTTTCGCGTAAACGCAAGATTGGTGACGGATTCACCCTCGAAGGCCAGTTGGTTGGCATCTCCCACGCTGAAGTATTCAAGGAAGAGCCCATACGGTTGCTGCGCATCTTTCATGTTTCGCAGCAGGATCGTCGACTGCTTTCCAGTCAGGCCTTGCGCCAGATTCGAGCCGATGTATTGCTGATTGATGATGCGTTCCGCAATAATCCGGAAGCACACAGGATTTTTCTGCTTATCTTGCGCAGCAATCGAAATGTACACTGGGTTTTGCGCGCCATGAATATTACCGGCGTACTGGGTCGTTTTATTCCTGAATTTCGTGATGTGGTAGGGCTGGGGCAGTTCAACCAGTATCATGCCTATACCGTAGATGAGCATACCCTGCGAGCCGTTGGCGAAGCGCGTAATTTCTGGCATCGGGATCGCGAAATGCGGCTGCCGCTGGCGCATGATGTGTGCCTTAAGATTAAACGGCCCGAATTGCTTTATCTGGCTCTTATTTTTCATGATATTGCCAAAGGTAAGGATGGCGATCATTCGGAAAATGGCGCAGCCATGGCGCGCAGTTTTTGTCATCGCATCGGCCTGAATCGGGATGCGACTGAGCTGATTGAGTGGCTGGTGCGCTATCATTTGCTGATGGCGGTCAAAAGCCAGCGTTTTGATCTGTCCGATCCGGAAGTCATCAGCGCGTTTGCATTACGCGTAGGTGACCTTGAGCGGTTAAAATACCTGCTGTTGCTGACGGTGGCGGATATTGCAGCGGTTGGCCCGAATGTCTGGAATGACTGGAAGGGCACCTTGCTGCGCGAAATATATCATGCAACCGCCCAATGCCTGCTGGGTGAACAGGCCGGCGGTGAGGCGGCAGAACAGCGATATCGCACGCGACTGGAAACCGTGCTGGAAAAAGCCGAAGGCGATTATCCTGCATTGCAAGCGGCACTGAAGCTGATACCCAGGCAATGCGTGATGCATTTTGCGCCGAGGCAGTTACGCCGGATGACACAGTTATTGGTGAATCATCCTGATGATGCCGTGATGTTATGGGTGGATCCGGAGCGGACTGAAACGCTGGCATGCGTGATTGCGCGCGGGCGCCCCAGCCTGTTTGCAGCGTTGGCAGCCACATTGACTTCCGGCCATGCCAGCATTGTGGCGGCGCAGGCATATCAATTAACGGATAAGCGCATATTGGACGTATTTCACTTACAGGGTGTCGATGGCGCACCATTTGATATCGACTCTGATCTTAAGCGGATGGAATCACGCATCTGCCATATTCTGAAACATGATGAGATTGAAGCAATATCTGTGGAGAAAGCATTCAAGGTGAATGTGCTGATGCAGCGCGTCCCTGTACGCGCACGCGAATTGCCCAAAGCATCATTTCGGGAGACTGCCATCGAGGTGTCCGCCGCCGATCAGCCCCGATTGCTGGCCCGGCTGGCCGAGGTCATCAGTACGGAAGGTTATGCCCTGCACGGCGCATCGGTATCGACATTTGGCGAGCGGGCTGTGGATGTGTTTTTTATTGAAGGTAAGCAATCCGGGCAGCTTTCGACCGAACAAGTAATCGCGTTATGTGACATACTGAAGGATGTAGCAACGCTGCCCGCGCAGTAAGACAAGAGAGGTTTCCATGAATTTACTGGAGCGCATTTTTGAGGCCCGCAAAGAACAAAAAAATGGTTTTGTGCTGGCTCTCGGGGGTGGCGGTGGCCGTGGCCTGGCCCATTTGGGCGTGCTTGATGTGCTGGAAGAGCATCATCTGAAACCCGATGCCATTGTCGGCAGTAGTATTGGCGCGCTATTCGGCGCCATGTATGCCATGAACCCGAATGCCAAAGCAGTCATTGAGCATGCTTGCAGCATTCTGAAATCGGAAGAGTTTTCAAAACTGGAGCTGCCCGCGCTGGAAGGTGACGATGGTGAGGATCAGAGTTGGTTATCCAGGCTGAGTGCTGCGGCCAGACAAACGCTGCTCTATACCAAAGCAGCGACTGAACGCTCTCTGGCCGACACCAATACGCTGGTGGATATTGCCTTTACTTTTTGCGGCGGCGAATCATTTCATGATACTAAAATCCCCTTGTATGTGACGGGGGTGGAATTTCCGGGTGGCGATTGCCATTTGTTTTCAGTCGATTCAAATGTAAAATTACCCTGCGCTGTGGCTGCAAGCATGGCGATTCCCGGCGTGTTCGAGCCACTCGTTATCGACGGTCAAAAGTATGTGGATGGTGGCGTGGTATCCGATTTGCCGGCCAAAGAAGCCCAAATGGTCGCCAATGCAGATCAATTGGTGCTTGCTGTCAATGTAGGAGCCAGACCGCGCGAAGATATAGAGCCGGTTAATGTTTTTGGTATGCGAGACTGGGCGGCGCAGATTCAGGCGCTGTATTTGCGTAAATATAACAAGACGTTTTGCGATGTACTGGTAGAGCCGTTGGTGGGGTTTACTCAGTGGCAGGATTTCTCCAATGTAGAACAGGAAATTGAAAAGGGCAGACAGGCGGCGCTGGAAAAAATGCCGGAGTTAATCGCAAAACTGAATCGATGAATAGCGACGTATGTCGCGTTGCGAAAATTCAACGCGTGAATAACAAGTCATAGAATCCGTCATTTTGTTATTCAAGAGCGACGCAGTTCGCGGTTGTGAACACCCAACGATTGAGTAACTAAATGGTAAACTCACCATTTTGTTACTCGAGAGTTACAACACCGTCAGTTCCTCAGCCCCGTCGAAGCAAACATCTCGCATCCGCTAAAATTTGATCTATAATCACTGTGGAGTGAAAACTTGTTCAGCTTATTGACTCTGGCAGTATCCGTAAATCATTAATGGCTTTCTCGTAAAGGGTTCCATCCATGAAAGTTATAGGGGATGAGTCTCATCAAGAATCACCGGGGAGTTCAGTTATGGCAGAAAAAGCACAGACCAATGCGTTATGGCATAATTTCTTTAAACCAAAGGATAGCTGGATTGAAGATACTGCGAAAAAATGTGAGGAGAATCTGTTATTTAAAGGCTTTTCACCGACCGTAATCCGGTGGTTCGCCGCCAAAATGCATCCGCGAACATACGATGCGGGTGAGATGATCTTTCATGCCGGCGATGAAGGGGCAGGAGCAATTTTATTGCGCTCCGGCAGTATTGCTATACGCAACAACGGCCATGACCTGGCAACCATTCAAGCTGGCGATATGTTTGGTGAAGTGGCTTTGGTTGATGGTCAGGCGCGCACTGCCGATGCAGTCGCCATGGAATCCTGTGAACTGGTATTTCTATTGCGCGCTGACCTGAATGACTGGATCAATAGTCATCCGAAACATGCTTGTATCTTGTTGAAAAATCTGGGGGCAATGTTGGCCGGACGCTTATTGGAGTCCAATAAGAATCTCTCGAAGGTCATCTCTGAGGGGGCTTCCAAATGATCGAGCGTCGTCGTGCCGATCGACGCGCCGGCTCATCCCGCCACCCTGTTATTCTGGCAGCGGGTGTGTTTTCAGTTGGTTTGTTGGCGGTTTCTTTCATACTTTTTATTTCCAAGCCGGTTATTTTTTCGCTTTGTGTTTCGCTTGCGTTGTTTGCAGTTTTATCTCCTACTGTAGACTATTTTCTCCAACGCGGTTGGCCAACAGCCAAAGCAGCAGGCTCTGTGATGGCGCTGGCGACTGTTGGGCTCATTCTCGTAGCTGCGCTGTTGTATCCGCTGCTGATGGTGCAGGTGCAACAGATTTCTGAGCAAGCCAGTCACCTGGATCAGCAGCTGCTACTGGCTTTAACCCATGCCAATACCTGGTTGGTAGCTCATGATATTTCATCGATCAATCCACAGGAATTAACTGATTCCATTCTTAAACAGATAGGAGAGCAGGCTTCCAGTATCATTCATAGCATGGGAGCTTTCTTTTCCCACATTGCAGCATCACTGGTACTGATTCCGCTGGTGACTTTCTTCTTGCTGTGTGATTTCTTAATGCTGAGAAATCAGGCCATGCAGCTATTACCAAACCGCCAGTTTGAACTGGGTTGGTTGATCTATAACCGTGCAGCGACGCATCTGCAAAATTATATCCGTGGCGTGTTGATTCAAGCCATGATTATGGCGACCGTGACAGGTGTTGGGTTCTGGGTAGTCGATATCGATTATGCACCATTATTGGGAATCATGGTCGGACTGCTCAATATCATCCCATTCTTTGGTATTTCGTTGGCTAAAATCCCACCTATTATTGTGGTTCTGATTTCCAATGAACCGAGTGCATTGAATGTTATTCTGGCGATTGCCGTAGTATTGGTTGCTCAGGCGATTGATAATGGTTTTGTGATCCCGCGTATTGTAGCCAAAGCAGCTAGCTTGCATCCATTGACTGTCATGCTTGGCGTGATGCTTGGGGGGTATTATTTTGGCTTCTTCGGACTGATTCTGACAACGCCTGTGGTATTCTCAGTCAAAGTTATTTTCAGCGAACTGGTGAGAGGCCTGCGTCATCAGCATTTGAATGTACGCATGGATGCGCTAATAAGGCAGAGAAACAACAAGCCAACATAGACCAGGATTCAGTAGTGCTATTCATTCGGGTAGATAAGCACATGCTCTCATAAAAGCAAATGACGAAAGGCAGGAGAATGATCTCCTGCCTTTACGATACTGCAATCAGTTGATTACCGTTTGATTTGCATCAATGAAGATAACATCTGATCGGTAGTTAGAATGGTTTTCGAGTTGGCCTGATAACCACGCTGCACAACAATCAGTTTGACGAATTCAGAGGCCAGATCCACATTGGACTGCTCCAGCGCGAATGGTGAAATGGTGCCCATGCCGCCAGCGCCTGGCAGACCCAGTACCGGTGAACCGGAAGCAATGGTCTCCTTCAATAGATTATTACCATTGTGACTCAATACCGAATCGTTGGGGAAGTTGGCCAATGCCACCTGATACAGGGCGCGGCGCTGACCATTGGTGAATACGCCAAAGATCTTGCCCGAGGAGTCCGTTTCCAGTTTGTCCAGGAAACCGGCTGCAAAGCCGTCGCGGGTTATCTGGCGGGTAGCGAAGCTGCCAGCCATTTGAACCGTACCATCCAGACCGTTACCGGTAATGCCTTGTGCATCAGCAGTCGCAACCGGATAGAGCGTACCCTGACCTGCGGCATTGCCGAAGTTCATCTTGACGGAGCTGGGCGTTGCATTGGCCCAGTTGAGGGTCATCGGGGGAGCGTTTTCCTTTACCAGTTCACCACTCGGACCAAATACAATACTTTGCGCTCCAGGCGTAACGACCCCACCTGCAATCGTGGATGCGGCCGGGGCGCCTATTTCCGTGGCCGTGCCCGGCGTGCCGCCTTTCAGTTCAGCGCCATCTACAGAAGCATGCCAGTCCCATACGATATTGCCGGCAGAATCCAGCCCGACCTTGGTGAACTGCAGGCTGACGGCATGTTTTTGCCCGAGTGAGTCAAAGATATTGGCCTCGGTTTTGTAGTGGAATGTGGATGGGTTGCCCGGGGAAAAGGTTGTACCTGTAGGCAGCAGGGTCGCATTCGAATCCAGTGTTGTGCCAACCGTGACTTGTGTCGTGGCTTTGGCCTGAGCGGCCAGGTTGGAGAAAGACACATCACTGACATTGCCAACGGCTTTGCCGGAAACATCATCCACCTTGAACCCCTGCACCACATTGCCCTGGCCATCAATCAGGTTGAAATTCTGGAAAATGAAGCCTATAGTGTGTTTTCTTAAATCATTTTTCTCCTTTTCCTGAAGACGGTTTACATCTTTGCCCATGAAATAATAACTTCCTTCTGTTGCCTCGTCAATCATGCCCAACAGGTTCAGCAATGTGGATTTCCCACAGCCCGACGGGCCCATTACGGCCATAAATTCACCTTGTTCTACTTTTAAGTTTATATTGGTTAAGGCTACTGTCTGGACTAATCCGGATTTAAAAACTT